>JBLIDK010000028.1:0-28047 GCA_047632595.1 Sphingobacteriales bacterium | reverse complement strand
CGAGAAACCCTGGACCTGTTAATATTACTTTGGCATTTGTAATAGCGCTTATGTTTACACTTAAAGTAATTAAACTAGAGCTATTGGTCAAAAAAGTTAAATAGAACTCTGTTCCAGCAGAACTTTGACCATAAGTTAAGGCTGAAAACAAAACAAATATAAATAAGGCACAAAGGCGTGCTAGTTTGGACATAAGGTTAAGCAATTTTTCCCTCAAATATGTAAATAATCTACGAATTATTGTGGGAAAAACTATTTTTAATTTTATAAGTATCTATTATTCTGTAAACAAGACTAAAAGAAGATGTTTTTAACAAAACGGCAATTTGTCATAAAAATGTTAAAAAAGTGGGTTAAAAATAGTAAGTTTGATACCTATCTCTGTACTAGTAAATATTTAATCGTAATGACAAAAAAATTATTCCAAAGCACTATCTTAATCTTGTTTCTTGCAATTAGTATAAATTCCTACTCACAGCCATTAATTGGAACTTATATCATTTCCAACAATCCTGCTGATGTTAATGTAAACTATGCCACCATTGAAGCTGCAGTTGCCGATGTTTCTAGTAAAGGGGTAAGTGGTCCTGTTATTTTTAATATTAAACTAGGTGTTTATATTGAGCGTATTACTATTGGCTACATACCTGGTATAAGCGCCGCAAACCGTGTGGTTTTTCAGTCTGCGTCTGGAAATCCACAAGATGTAACATTAACCCCACCAAAAGACAATAACTACGACCCAAACAAGACTTTAAAAGAACAAATTGCTGATGTTCAAAAGAAAACAATGAATAATCATTACGTTTTAAGGCTTGATGCAGCTCAATATGTATCGATCAAAAATATAAGTATTAATAATTCAGGGTTGGTTTTTCAGACGGGACTACACATTTGCAAACTAACTCGATTTATCATCATTGATGGGTGTAATATATCAATAGGTCCTCCTATTAGTACAGGAGCTGAGGCAACTTCAGGGGTAGAATCTGCGGCAATATTAATTGCAAATAAGGATGAAACTAACATTAATGACTTTACAATTTTTCAACCAGGAAATAACGCACAAGATTTAACATTAATTAACAACACCTTAAGTGGTGGTCAGTTTAGTGTTTTTTGGGATCAATTTGGGCAATACACTTACAACAACCTAGTGCAAGGCAATATTTTTCAAACTCCAGAAAATAGAGCTTTAGCAATGGGAAGTATTTGGAATTCTAAAATTAAAGGTAATATTATTCACACTACTGTTGAATCTCAAGGTGGAGCTCAAGGAATTGCAATTGAGCTTGTTAGTTGTAGAAATACAACAGTTGAGGGGAATTCAATTCAAGGTAGTTTTTTAAATGCTATCCGCTTAGGACTTTACAATGTTAATTGTAATATTTTTAATAACATGATTTCAAAAAGCGGTGTTGCGCCACGTTCAGTAGATCCGCCTGAAGAGGTTCTGGGTTCAGGAAAATATTGGGTACATAGCGGTATTTTTATAAATGGATCTTCAAGTATAAATATTGCAAACAATACGGTACTTCATACAAACAATGCAACTCCTGTAGAAGGAGGCGAAGGAGAAGACCTTACGCCTTATAACGTTTATATTTTAGGAGGTTCTGGTATTCGAATAATTAACAATAACCTTGTCAATACTGCTGAAGGGATTCTCATTGCAATTCATTCTTCAGGCTATGTGACGCAATGTGATTACAACAACCTCAAAACAAATGGACTTTATATTACCAAAGTAAATAATGTAGGTTATGTAAACCTTGCTGATTATAAAACATTTACATCGTATGGTGATAAATCTTTAGTTGTAGATCCAGAGTTTTTAAGTAATAATGACTTGCACACTTTTAAGTCTGAATTAAACGCGAAAGCTATTAAGTTACCTTATGTTACGGAAGATTTTGATGGCGAACCTAGGGATGAAACCGCTCCTGATATTGGTGCTGATGAATTTATAGTTGACTTGTTTGATTTGGCAGTAACTGACATAAGTACTATAAAAACGGGGAACTTGTTAGAAATTGCGTTAGAGATGACTAACAATGGGCGTTCATCTTTAATCGATTCACAAGTGCAATTTCAATATTCTGTTGATAATGGTTCAATGTGGACTACAGCTCAAAATCACACAATCACTTCTTTATTGAACACTTACGATACAGAAAACTTCACTTTTACTTTAAAACATGATGTCTTAGAAAAAGAAAATAAACTCTGTGTGCGATTAGTAAACAGCTCATTACCTTCAGACACGGTTTTCTCAAATAATGTTTTCTGCAAAACTATTTGTACAACAACAGCGTATAAAAAAGAAGTGAAATCGGTGAATAATGCTACAAACATCTGTTCAGGTTCAGCAATTAAATTTTATGTAGAAGATAATACTAAGTCGGTTTACTGGTTAAAAAGTACCGATAGCATAAACTATAGTGCGGCTCAAAATCCAACTAATGATACATTAGTTTTAAATCCAACGACTAAAGTTTTTGTTAAGGCACTTATTTCATCGGGCTCTTGCGGATTTGACACATCCCTAGTAGCCAAAGCGGAAGTGTTCAGTGATCCGGAACTCGAAATAAGTATTGCCACTTTAAATAATCTTATATGTGCCGGTTCTGAAGCTGTGGTTTATTTAGATGGTGTTCCATTGGACGCCACAAGAGAATGGTACACAATAGATCAAAATGATAACTATACAGTAATAAGTGGGCAAATCCAAGACACGTTAAAGTATGTAATTTCCCAAGACCAAGAATTTGGAGCAGTAATTACTTATGGTCAATGCCAAACAGAACTTGTTAAATCCATTACGATAAATACTAATTCAGAACCGACACCTGATGTAACTATTTCGAATCAAAAAGATACAGTTTGTATTGGTGAAGAAACCTCTATTAGCTTGGCAAACCTGCCCACTAGTTATTCTATAATTTGGGAACAAAGTATAGACGAGTTAGAGTATAATGAAATTCAAGATTCAACCAATAATATCTTAAATGTAGAAGTAAGTGAAAACACCTTTTATAGGGCAACTATTATCTATGGCGATTGTATGCAATCTATTCAGGTTGAAACAGAAATTAAGACAAACTCTGAAATTGCACCAAATGGATTAATAGTAGCTGAGAATGAAACAGTTTGTGGTGAAGAAAAAGTGAAAGTCTATTTAGCACAACAAACTGAATTGGATTTCGCTTGGTATTATTCAACGGACAGTATTGAGTTTGAATTGCTGCCTTCTCAAACTACTGATTCAGTTAAAGGATATTTTAGTGGAGTCAATTACTTCAAAGCAATAATAAGTGCAGGGATTTGTTCGGATGAGCTTGAAACAAATGTTATCGAAACGAATCATTTTTTCAGACCAGTTGGGTCTTTTAGTTATTTCGATTCTGTATTAACACATCAAGACTTAGAATTTGTAAACAGTAGTGTTTATGCAGATTCATTAATATGGCTTGTAAATGGAGATCCTGCTTCTACCGACACAAATTTGGTTTATTCATTTACCGACACTGGTTTAGTAGAAATTTCTTTATTACTAATTAGCACCAACTGTGGTACTGATACAACATCATACTTCATGTATGTTAGTGAAAATCCAAATCCACCTGCTTCTGTTGAGAATTTAGTTTTTGATAAAGATATTGAGCTGTATCCAAATCCAACTTCTGGTGTTGTTCAATTAAACTTAAACGGACAAAATATTAAGTCGGTGAAAGTTTATTCTGTTTTGGGTAAATTGATGACCGAATCTACAACCAAAACAAATGGATATGAGCTTAATCTTAGCAGGGTTAATTCGGGTGTTTATTTTGTAAAAATAACCGGATTTAATAACGAGACTTTGACCAAAAGAGTAGTTAAGCTATAACTTATTAAATGCATTTCTACACTATCTTAATAGTATTTAAACTAGGTTTTAAGTCTATTAAAACCGATAATTCAGATGCAATATACCAACGCTGTGATATTAGAATGGAGAAACTATTTTAAGATGCAAGAGCTAACAAATTTCGTAGTTTTTTGTTAAAAATTTATGAAAACACTAGTCCTAGGCGCAACACCTAACCCACAGAGATATGCATATCTTGCAATTCATGCTTTAGTCAGAAATGGGCTTGAGGTAGTGCCCGTTGGAATCAAATCAGGTGAAGTAGCAGGAATTAGTATTTTGAATGGAAAGCCTTCATTTGCTCCAGGTGAAATAGACACGGTAACACTTTATGTAGGTCCAAAACACCAAAGTGAATGGATTGATTACATTTTAAATCTCAAACCACGTAGGGTTATTTTCAATCCTGGGACAGAAAACCCAGAGTTAATTGAACTATTGAAAGCTAACAACATTGAACCAGTTTTAGCATGTACACTTGTAATGCTTTCCACCAAGCAATATGCTTAATATTACTCAATAAGTAACTTAGTTGTATAAGTGGTTTTGTTATCTTCTTTAGTAACTACAAAATACACCAGAAGCAGTTGGTTCGCCACCAATTGCAATACTACTTACCGAAAAAGCACAAACAATAGTATCGTTTGAGGTTTTAGCGATGCATTGGGCTATTGAGTTTTGTGCCACAAAACAAAATAAAAAGGCCATTAATGCAGTAAGTGTTGTCTTCATTTTATTTTTTTTGATTTTCTAAATTAACCATTTTGAATTTAGTTGCATAGTCAAATTCTAGGGAATCCAAATCTATTTTATTTCTTGCATTCCTTAACGTTTAGTGTAAATTATAGCGCTTTTGTTCTGGTAAATTCTACAAACTCTCTTAACTGATTTTCAACTTGTTTTTTATTCTCACAATTAAAAATAGGTATTTTGAGTGAGCGATTGTCACTCATAAAATTTATTTCATACACCACCCGCTCAAATTCCATGGGCTGCACTCCTTGTACTGTTCTGTTATTTTTTTTATTTCTCTTTAGTATTGAAAGAATGTGAAGCCTTTATAGCTTTTCCATGTTCCAGATTTAACTCCTAGAAATGTGCCGTATCTCTTATATTTTAACTCTGTGTTATCTATTTGAGTTCCTTCCTAAGAGGTTCCTGCTTTTAAACCCATAAGTAGAAAAAATATCCCTACAAGAAACTGCACAATTGTATCAGATTCAATGTTCTGAAATGTGGCTAAGCTGCTGATGTATAAATAAAGTAACCAGCACGCAGCAGGTATTAAAAGATAAGCTATCCATTTTAGCTCTTTTGGGAATGTTGAGGCTGTTTTTTATCTAAAATTATAGAATACTTAATCTACAAATTCTTTCCAATCAACAAAGTATTTTGGTAGTAAGACTTTGCTAGTAACAGTTTAAACTATCTTCCCATCCCAAAGGTTATTAACCTTCAAAATCGACTCTTCATATTCCGCTTCTGGGTCTGAGTCGTAAGTAATTGCACTACCTGCAGAATAACTCAAGTAGTTGTTTTTAGCATTGTAGCTAAATGTGCGAATAAGAACATTTAAATCAAAGTCGCCATTAGGATTAAAGTACCCTGCAGATCCAGAAAAAGCCCCTCGTTTAAAATCTTCATATTTTTCAATTAACTCCATTGCTTTTATTTTTGGGGCACCAGTCATACTACCCATAGGGAATGTACTAAGTACAGCATCAATTGGCTTGGTAGATGAAAGCAGGGTGCCTGAAATTGTACTTATCATTTGATGAACTTTAGGAAAAGTGTAAACTGCACAAAGTTCATCTACAGTTACAGTTCCCTTTTCACAACATTTCATTAAGTCATTTCGAACTAAATCTGTAATCATTATGTTTTCTGCTCTTTCCTTTTTGCTTTCCTTAAGATCTTTTTTTAACTGCTCATCTAAACTGGGGTCAGAACTTCTTTTTGAGGTTCCTTTCATGGGTTGTGAACACATCCTTTGACCTTTTTTTGATAAAAAGCGCTCTGGGCTTAGGGAAAGTATATAATAATCTCCAAATTTAAAAAAGGAGGTGAAAGGAGAGTTCGTCTGTTTTATTAATGATATAAATAAGCTCACTGGGTCAATCGTGGCATTATCATCATAAAATTCATGACAGTAATTCACTTCATAAATATCTCCCTTGCGAATATGCTCTTGTAAGTTGCCAACTTGCTTTAAGTAGCTGTTTTTTGTAGTTCGAGCTTTCAATTTAAAAGATTGGTTAACGGATCTTATATAGTTACTTTCTTTTAATTTGTAATCGCCGATTAGTTGATCGGTTGTGTTATTATTGTTTTCTACCCAAAGATTTTCAGGTTCAAACAGACACAATTCGGGAAATTTTAAACCATCAAAATTTGTGGAACTAAGTTTTTCAAAATGGTTTTTTAGGTCGTAACCCAGAAAACCAAAGAGCCAATTTTGAGTATTTTGTGCTTTTTTAAGGCTATTTAAGTCAGTAATTTGCTTAGTATTAGAGCACGAGAGAATGTTTTTGTAGCTCCCAAGCTTGTCATAATAGCCCATAGAGCCCAAAAAAGCTACGTTTTCGAATTCTTGACACAATGTTGGTAATACTTTTTCGATAGAAGTAAAACTTTCTATATTTTTATGGCTGTATATCACTTTATTAGTGCAAAACTACAATATACCTTTAACTAAGCTGTAAAAGCATGATACAAAGAATCCAATCATTATATTTATTGCTAGCTGCAATTTTTTCTGCAATACTTTTTTTAAGTCCAATTCTTGAAACCAAAACTTATAAAAGAGTTGATGGCGTTAATCAAGAAGTTAATTATACCTATGACGCCTTAGGCGTAACAAAGATAAATACTACGACTGACGAAACAGAACACGAATCTATTTACTTAATTGCAATACTTGCAGGATTAGCGGCTTTAGTTGCTTTTACTACAATATTCTTTTTTAAACATAGGGCTATTCAGTTCCGTATGACCTATGGAGTAGTCTTTCTGCTGGTTATAGGAATGGTGGTGACCGTTGTTGTAATTGGTGATCACGATGGATTTAAACGGGCCTTTGACAAATCCTTTAAGTTTACCCTGCTTTCTGGTTTACTTGGAATTGTATCAGCTGCTATGGCGGCAAACAAAATCAAGAAAGACTCCGAATTAGTAGAGTCTTCTGATAGAATCAGATAAAACTATTTAAGTTCTGCGCAGAGTTTTTTAATTTCCAGTACTGGAGAGTTTTTTTGGTATAATATATTATAAACCGCAGTACAAATAGGCATGTGAACTTCGTATTTACTATTCACTGCTTCCATACATTCTGATGCGTAATACCCTTCTGCTATCATGTTCATTTCCATTTGAGCAAACTTAACAGAATATCCCTTGCCAATCATGTTACCAAAGGTTCGGTTTCTACTGTATTGCGAATAGGCAGTTACTAACAAATCACCTAAGTAAGCCGATTCATTAATATCACGGTTAATAGGATGAACTACATCGACAAACCGGCTCATTTCAATTATTGCATTACTAACCAATACTGCTTGGAAGTTATCTCCGTAGCCTAAACCATGGCAAATTCCACAAGCAACTGCATAAATGTTTTTCAACACAGCTCCATATTCTGTTCCATAAATATCATCGCTTAGGTTGGTAATTACATAGCGACATGCTAAGGCCTTAGATAAGCTTTCTGCAAGCTTCTCGTTTTGTGAAGCAGGTGTTAAATAACTCAATTTTTCTGATGCAATTTCTTCGGCATGCGAGGGGCCGCTAATAACTGCAAACTTATTCAAATCTACTCCGTGAACTTGATTTAAGTACTCCCCAACAATTAAATTATGCTTTGGAACAATACCTTTTACTGCCGAAACGAAGTTGCACTCTTTAAAATATTTTGGATTCAATAAAGAAACTACTGAATCTAAAAAGGCAGAAGGAGTGGCTAATATTATTGTATCAGCTTTCGAACAGATGTATTCTAAATCGGCACTTACATTAGCCTCTGGAATTTTTAGCTCAACTGAACTTAAGTATTTTGGGTTATGATTAAATTTCTTAATATGATCTGCGCTGTCAGCGCTTCGCATCCACCAATAAACTTCTTGGTTATTATCGCTGAGAATTTTTACTATTGCAGTGCCCCAGCTACCACCACCTAATACAGCTATCTTTTTTACCAAAATATTTTATTTTTCAAAAAGCTTTTCCTTTGATACTACTTCAACCGGAGTGCTTTCTTTTAATTTTTTAGAGATAGCAAGATAAGGACCACTTATTACTTTCTGTCCTTCTTCTACACCTTCTTTAATTTGAATATAGGTATTATTTTGGATTCCAGTTTTCACTTCAACTAGTTTAACAACCTTTGCATCTAATACAAAAACGTATTCTTTAGCTTCATCATCCTTTATTCCCTCTTCACTTTTCTCTTCTTCTCCACGCTTCTTTCTTTTAGATGATTTATCTTCTAAATCTTCTGCAGTTTTAGTGGTTACGCTTTGAATAGGAACACACAATACATCAGACTCTCTATTAGTCATAATTTCTACTGTGGCAGACAAACCAGGTCTAAACGGACTTGGTAAACCGCTACCATTTCCTAAAAGATGAGCATAAGAAGTTTTTAAGATTCGAATTTTAACCTCGAAATTGGTTACCTGATCTGCACTATTGCTTAGAAGTTTTGCAGAGCTCGCTATTTCAGTAACGGTTCCTTTAAATTCTTCATCGTCAAATGCATCTACCTCAATAACCACCGTGTCGTGAATAGAAACTCTATTTATATCATTTTCATTAACCTCAACCACCACTTCCATCATGTCTAAATTTGCAACACGAAGCATTTCAGTACCGGTCATTTGTGCAGTTCCCACAACACGCTCACCTAATTCAACATCTAAACGAGAAATTACACCGTCCATTGGGGAATAAATTGACGTCCTATCAAGATTTTCTCTAGCTTCTTTTAAAGATGCTTGTGCACTTTCAACATTGTATCTTGCTGCAGAAACACTTTCAGAACCTGCGCTAACTTCAGCGAAGGCTGTTTCATACTCACTTTCAATTTGCTCCCAATCTGAAGCACTTATTATGCCTTGGTTGAATAACAGCTTGCTTCTATTGTAATTAGCTTCTGAAGCACGCAGTCTTGACTCATTTTGAATTAAACGAGCTCTTGAGTTAGCTAAATTAGCTTTGCTAGTATTTACAGATGCAGTGGCACGGTCAATACTTGCTAAGTATAAGTCTTGCTCAATTTTTACCAGTAAATCTCCTTTTTTAACACTGTCGCCTTCCTTTACAGAAAGCCCTATTATTTCACCTGATACATCAGAGCTTATGCTTACTTCAACTTCTGGTTGAATTTTACCACTAGCTGAAACGGTTTCTTCAAGTGTCCGTCTAATAACTTCTTCAGCAGTAACCTTTATACTGTCTTTGTTGCCTACAAAACCAGCTTTTTTGCCAATTACCGCAATAATAATTAATACTAGAATTCCACCTGCTAAGTAATACAACAGGCGATTATTTTTGGATTTACTCATGTGTGTTTTTTAGAAATCTATAGACTTACCTTGGTAATATTCTAAGATTTGCGCTTTAAATATAAGGTCGTATTTGGCTTGAAGCAAGTCGCTTTCAGCTCTAATTAAATTGTTTTTACTCAAGTTATAATCAACAGAGTTAATCATTCCCAATTTATACCGTTGGTCATTATAATTAAATGATTTCCGAAGTGAAGTAACAGAATTAGTTGTAGAAGTAAAGCGTTTTTGTGCTGCCTTATGATCTGCTACCAATTGGTAAATAGTTTTTTGAAGATTGTTTTTTGCAATATCAGTACTCAACTCAGCTCGTTGATTACTTAACTTTGCTCTTTTTGTTGCAGATTTTCCTTGCCATCCATTAAAAATAGGAATGCTAAGAGTTAAACCAATGTACTGACTTAAGTTTTGGTCAAATTGATCAGCAAATGGTGTGGTTTCTGCAGCTACATTAAAATTGGGTTGAACTACATTTTCACCTGTGGTTTCTGTTGTTCCAATTACCGTATTTCCACTGGGTGTAACTGAAGTTATACGTTGTAATTGACTTGAATAACCTGTGTTAATACCACCGTTAACGCTTAATCTTGGGACATTTGAAGCTCTTGCAATAGCAATATCACGTTCAACAGCTTGTTGGTTGTATTCAGCTGACTTTATTTGTGGATTTATTTGAAGTGCTTGTTGAAATACTTCTTCTTCATTGTATTCCTTTAATGTCTCACCTGGTTCAATTCCATCAATTTTCTCCACAGTAAAATCAGCATTAGGCTCTAATTCTAATAACTGTTTCATTGATAAAATGGCAGATACTTGTTGATTTTCAGCGTTGGTAAGATTTAACTCTTCTAAGGCAAGTTGGGCTTGTGTCTCCAATAACATTCCTTCTGTTGCACTTCCGGCATCAACTAAAATTTTCATTCGCTCCGTTTGCTGGCGACTAATATCAACTTGGTTTGTATTTATAATAACTAATTCGTTGGCAAAAAGCACGCTTAAGTAACCATTCACCACACTTAAAGTGATGTTGTCTTTTAAATTTTGCAGATTGCTTTGACTAGCCTGTAGGTAAAAGTTGCTTTGCTTAATAGAGCTAGCTCGTTGCAGCCCATTGAACAATATAAGATTAGCGTTTAAACCAACATTAGTGTTTGAGTTTGTTTGAGTCGTAAAATCATTGGTAAAGGCATCAACACTTCTACCAAAGTTGTAATTCTGACTTCCGCTTGCGTTTACACTAGGCAAAGCACCAAGTTTACTTTGCAATACATTTTGTTCAGCTACTTGCTGATCAATTTCACCTTGTTTGATTGTTAAATTGTTTTCTAACGCACGTTGAATACATTGTTCTAGCGTCCATACAGTTTGCGCTGAAGCACCAACTACAAAGAAAAATAACGTGATGGGAATTAAGAATGCTTTTAAGTTCATAATCATAGGACGCAAATTTCGCTAAATGCTACGTTTATATATCAAAAATGCAGTAATTTTTTGGTTACCACAGAAAATATATCCTACAAAGGTAGAGTAACTTGCTTAGACCAACTACTTAAACTACTTTTGATTTGTGTATTTAATAAAATCTCCTTTTTGGTTACAAGCACTTTACCCTGGATTTATTTGGCATAAATCACGGGCTGAAAAAGTGATTTACTTGACTTTTGATGACGGTCCGATTCCTGAAGTAACGCCTTGGGTTTTAAATGAACTTAAACGTTACGAAGCCAAGGCCACATTTTTTTGTATTGGCGATAATATTCAAAAACATCCCAACGTATTTCAAAAAGTAAAAGATCAAGGTCATCAAATAGGAAATCACACAAATAATCACCTAAACGGGTGGGGTACAAAGCCAAAAGAATACCGAGCCAATTGGGAGCTTTTTCAAAAAAAGCAAGAAAGCGAACTTTTTCGGCCTCCTTATGGGAAAATCACTCGCTTAGAGGCAGTTTGGGTTCAAAAAACCATGAAAGTTGTTATGTGGGACGTGTTGAGTGCTGACTTTGATCCTAAAGTTACCCCAGAAAAATGTTTGTCTAATGTGCTAGGGAAGTGTAAATATGGTTCTATTGTTGTTTTTCATGATAGTATTAAGTCATTTGAGAACCTTAAATACACTTTACCAAAAGTGCTAGAACATTTTTCTTCCTTAGGGTATACTTTCAAAAGTTTGTAGGAGTTAATACGCAAATGTTAATAATTTATTTGTGCTATAAACACTAGCAAGCTATACTTTCGTAGAATAATAAATCACACAATGAAACTATCTATTTCAACCCTAATTTTTGTTTTTGTTTTAAGTCTAACCTCTTGTGTTGTGCCAAAGAAAAAGTACGACGCGTTGGAAACAGAAAAGAATCAGTTAATTCGCCAACTGGCAAGTTCAAATGCTAGAATTGATACCTTGAATAAGGACATTGATGACTTAGATGATATAATTGCGGGATTAGAAGCCGATACTGCTGATTATTCTGAGCGATTAAGCAAGGCAATGGCTCAATTAGCTACTCTTACAAAAAACTATTCTCAGCTAAGAGCAAATAGTTCTGAAGAGATGAAGAAGTTAATTGGCAAGTTAGAAGCAAAGCAAACAGACTTAGACCAAGCACGATTAGCTGTTGCAGAACGTGAGCAAAAACTAAGTGAACTCGAAACAATGTTGTCATCTCGAAACGACAACCTTCAAAAACTTAAAGATAAATTAGAGGATGCTCTTTTAGGATTTACTAAAAAAGGACTTACAGTTGAAATGCGTGATGGTAAGGTGTATGTATCCTTAACCGATAAATTGCTTTTTGCTTCAGGAAGCATAAATATTGATGCAAGAGGGAAAGAGGCATTAGCTGAATTAGCTAAAGTTCTTAACGAACAAGAAGACTTAACAATAATGGTAGAAGGACATACCGATGATGTTCCAATTACTAACCTTGGTGATATTAAAGATAATTGGGATTTATCTGTGATGCGTGCCACCTCAGTTGTTCGTTTCTTAACAGAAGAACATGGCGTTGATGCTAAAAAAGTGGTAGCATCAGGTCGTGGTGAATTCTTTCCAGTACTTGAAGGAAAAACTACAGATGTTCGAAGTAAAAACAGAAGAATTGAAGTGGTTTTAATTCCTGAATTAGATAAGCTTTATCAGCTAATTCAAAACTAATTGCCTAAGGCAAATAGCTCATTTAACATCGATTGAACTTGTGGAGTGTCCATTTTGGTCTCCACATTTTCAATTTCCGCTATTTTATTAAGAATTTCATTTCGTGCATCACCCAATTTCAATGCTTTAGAATAAGGGGTATGCGAAAAAGTAACAAGTGAATAAGCTGGAGTATACTTCTCAGGATACTTACTTGTAATAACCTTTTCAATTTTCTTACGATATAAAAACTGAGGGTCACCAACTTTATCTCGCATCTCAATAAAATTCTGAATTGCTAATTCAGCAATGGCATCCGCATCAGGTTTACGAGTTTTGCTAAAGTTTTCAAATAACGCGAGTGTATCCTCACCATACTCATTCAGCATTTCATTGAAAATTGTGCAGTCTTCAAAACCACTATTCATTCCTTGTCCGTAAAACGGGACAATTGCATGCGAAGCATCTCCAATTAAACAAACTTTATCTTCATAATTCCAAGGCTCACATTTAACCGTTACTAGCGATGAAGTTGGATTATTGTTAAAATCTTCGCAAAGTTTAGGCATTATAGGTAAAGCGTCAGGAAAATGCTTTTTGAAATAAGCTTGAACATCTTTATCTGAATTTAGGTTCTCAAAACCACCTTCTCCTTTAAAAGGAGCAAATAAAGTACAGGTAAAACTGCCATCTAAATTTGGTAGGGCTATTAACATGAAGTTTTTTCGCGGCCAAATGTGCAATGCATTTTTCTCTATTTGCCACTTGCCATTTGCAGTAGCAGGAATAGTTAATTCTTTATAGCCATGCTCTAAATAACTTTGAGAATAATTGAACATAGGAGTTCTTTGCAAAACTCCTCGAACAGCAGAAAATGCCCCATCGGCGCCAATTATGAAGTCTGAATTGAATGTTTTGGACCCACTTGTAATGGATGCTTCTCTCGGATTTATATCCTCAATAGGAGTGTCAAATTCTATTTTTGCCCCTGCAGCTTCTGCATGGTCCATTAAGCGTTTATTTAGCTCACCTCTCGATACAGAATTGATTGCTTGTTTACCTAAGCCATAAGCTTGAAAAGCGGTAGTGCTATCAGGAAAGTGAATCATTCTGCCCGGCATTGGAATGCAGATATCTTTTATGTCTTCAGCAAGACCAACACCTTTCAACGCTTTCAATCCTCTATCGCTTAAAGCTAGGTTAATTGAACGTCCTGCACTCATTTTCTCCAAACGCATATCAGGTCTACGTTCTAAAATTGTACAATCGTATCCTTTCTTACGTAAGTAAATGGACAATAGTGATCCTACTAGTCCAGCTCCTGCAACTAAAACTTTTTTACTCATAATTTACTTAGTTAATGATGATTCAAGCACTTGTGCGAAATTGAAAATATCTTTAAAGGTATTGTACATTGGTACCGGTGCAATTCGAATTACATCTGGCTCTCTCCAATCGACAATAATGTTGTTTTTGGTAAGATGGTTAAACGTTTCTTTACCATTCGACATAGCAACAATAGAAATTTGTCCGCCTCGTTGTTTGGGATCGTTTGGAGTTAAAATTTTGAATACAGTTTTGCCAGCGCGTTCGTTAATTCCGTTAATCAAATCAAAAACATAAGCCGACTGAAGTTCGCTTTTCTTTCTAAGGGCTGCAATTCCAACCTCATCAAATAAATCAAGTGCTGCCCAATGAGCGGCCATAGGTAGAATTTGTGCGTTACTTAACTGCCATCCAGCGGCACCTTCCATTGGAATAAAACCCGGCTTCATTTGAAAGCGAGTTTCTTCTTTATAACCCCACCAACCAGAAAAACGAGGTAATTTTGGATTGTTAGCATGTCTTTCGTGAACAAAAATGCCACCTACACCACCAGGGCCTGAGTTAAGGTATTTGTATGTACACCAAACACCAAAGTCAATATCCCAATCATGAAGTTTTAAGTCAATATTACCGGCAGCGTGTGCTAGGTCAAAACCAACTACTGCACCTACTTCGTGGCCTTTTTTTGTTATTTTATCTAACTCAAAAAACTGACCAGTATAGTAGTTAACTCCGCCCAACATTACTAAGGCAATTTCATCACCATTATCTTCAATTGCTTGAAGAATATCTTCAGTTCTTAGGCATTCTTCGCCATCTCTAGGGTGTAATTGAATAACAGCATCATCTGGATTGTATCCGTGAAAACGTGCTTGTGACTCTACCGTATAGTGGTCGCTTGGAAATGCTGCTGCTTCCACAACAATTTTATAACGAGTTTTAGTTGGTCTGTAAAAAGAAACCATTAAAAGGTGAAGGTTGGTAGTTAATGTGTTCATAAGAACCACTTCATCCTTTTTAGCACCTACAACCTTAGCCGCTTTTTCTTGAGTAAATTTATGGTACTCAAACCATGGGTTTTTACCTTGAAAATGACCTTCAACTCCTAAAGAAGCCCAGTCGTTTAACTCAGTTTCTAGATAAGATTTTGTTGCTTTTGGCTGTAAGCCTAATGAATTACCACAGAAATATATTTGCTCATTTCCATTTATAACAGGAATATGATATTTGTTTCTGTAAGATGCCAAAGGATCTTTAGCGTCGAGTTGTCTTGCAAAAGTTAATGAGTTTTCGAAAGTCATGCAACAAAGTTAGGAAGTTTTCGGAAAAGAGTGTTGGTAAAGAATAATGAAGTTTAATTATATAAGCCCAAATGACTTGGGGGATAACTAGATTCTAGAAAAAAGAAGAATCAATTCTGATTATAAATAAGGTGCTTTTTCACCAATCTAGGTAGTCATTTCGACTTGGATTTATAATGAGAACAAAAATTTCAATTAGACCTAAAGCCCCGACCCGATAGGCGTCGGGGCAGTAGGGAGAAATCTACCATAAGGATTGCACAAAACTTGATAGTGAGGAAGGTAGATTAAAGAAGTACTAAATATAAATCGTGAAGCCTTAAAACGCTAACTTTAATTAAAGCTAGTTGTACACCTGAAGGAAGATTTCTCGCTGCGTTGCACTCCGCTCGAAATGACTGCTGGGTGGGGGGGGTGAGATGCAGAGCTAATATTTCCAAATTTGTTTATTAAGAAAGTCCCAGTTTGGATTGCTTTTTTCAATCAATTCCACTTTCTTTTTTCTACTCCACTTTTTAATTTCTTTCTCGCGACCAATTGCTAGAAGTGGCCTATTATAATGCTCATACCAAACTAAATTATAACAGTAATAACGACCCGCAAAAGTTTCCGGTTGACCTCTATTTTCAAAATGTTGATTCATTCTGATTTCTAAGTCGTTTGTAACGCCAATATATAAAGTTGTTTTTGAATTATTGGTCGTTATATAAGTGAAATAGTTACCTGAACCCATACTCAAATATAAAAAGTTGTTGTTTTATCTCAAAATAATGAACAATAACAACAATTATCCACCAAGTCATTTCGACCGTAGGGAGAAATCTACCATAAGGATTGCACAAAACTTGATAGCGAGGAAGGTAGATTAAAGAAGTACTAAATATAAATCGTGAAGCCTTAAAACGCTTTTTTTAAATAACGCTTGTTGGATACCTGAAGGAAGATTTCTCGCTGCGTTGCACTCCGCTCGAAATGACTGGCGTATGTATAAAAAAAACCAAAAAAAGCCTCCAGATTAAGGAAGACCTTTCTTATAAGTTAAGCTTTGTGTAATTAAATTTCTGGAAGTAACACACCATCAATAACTTGAATAACAGCATTTTTTTGGTTTACATCGTAAGTAGAAATACTTGCAATGCTTCCATTCTCATCCTTCAAAACGATGTTTGACTGACCGTTCATCACTGCGATCAATTTTCCACCACATACAGTTTCGATTTCGAAAGAACCACTATTTTTCTTGATATCGTCACTGCTAAACTTTTCAGCAATTACGTGGTAAGTTAGAACTGATGTTAAAGTTCCTTTTTTTAGCTTTCAAAAGAGTTTCAACTGTTCCAGAAGGTAAATTTCAAATGCATCATTTGTTGATGCAAATACTGTAAATGGTCCTTCGCTTTTTAAAACACTTACTAAATCTGCCGCTTTTACTGCTGCAACTAAAGTTGTGTGATTTTGACTTTTAACAGTGTTGTCAACGTTATCTTTTGTAGGATGCATTTCATTGCCACCGACCATTAGATTTTGAGCATAAGCTTCAACTGAAGCAATAAGTGCTATTGCTACTGATGCAATTTTAAGTGTTGATTTTAACATAATTTACACAAAACGCTCGTCTATCTCCATCATATGACCACAACTATCACATGTTCTGAGCTCTTCTGAATTGTAGAACTTCTTAAATACTGGAAAGAAATCATTTTCGATATTGGTTAAATGAAAGTAAGAGTCGTAAAGTTTGTGATTGCACTTGTCGCAATACCATTGTAAACCGTCATTCATTTTAGTTTCACGCTTACGTTCAATAACTAATCCAACAGATTTAGCGGGTCTGCGAGGTGAGTGTGGAATGTTTCCTGGAAGTAAGAACATTTCACCAGGACCTATTTCAATTACTTGAGATTTACCATCTAACTGAACACTTACTTCAATAGTTCCTTCTAGTTGATAGAATAGTTCTTCGGTCTCATTAAAATGATAATCCTTTCTTGCGTTGGGTCCGCCAACAATCATTACAATGTAATCGCCAGAATCTATATACAAATTTTTATTACCAATAGGTGGTTTGAGAAACTCTTGGTTATCATCTATCCACTTTTGTAAATTGAATGGGGCTGTTAATTTCATTGTATTTTGTTTTGAAACTCTAAATTAAGAGAGAATTGCCATTATTCCAATTGTTTTGAATATCACTAAAAGTATAAAATTCTTTTTTGACCCGTTTTCGTAAGTATCTTTGATGCTATGGACATTAATTTGAAAGACAAACATGCAATGGTTTGTGGAAGTACTCAAGGAATTGGTTTAGCAACAGCAATGGAGTTGGCTTTACTTGGCGCATCTGTCACTTTGGTTGCAAGAAATGAAGATAAGCTCAAAAAAGCAGCAGCTACTTTGCACGCAGGCATGGGACAAACCCACCAATATGTTGTTGCAGATTTTTCAGATTCAAAAAAAGTTGGAGAAATTATTTCCGCATTCGCCAAAGATCATCCGGTAGATGTTTTAGTTAATAATACCGGAGGCCCTCCAGGCGGTTTCATTGCTTCTGCAGAGCCTGAAGAGTTTATTAAAGCGTTTGAAATGCACTTATTATGCAATCATAGAATTGTTCAGGCAGTTATTCCAGGTATGAAAGCTGCTCAAGGTGGAAGAATTATTAATGTGATTTCTACTTCTGTTAAAATTCCTTTAAAAGGACTAGGAGTATCAAATACGATAAGAGGAGCCGTAGCTAGTTGGGCTAAAACATTAGCTAATGAATTAGGGCAAGATAATATTACCGTTAACAATGTTTTGCCAGGAGCTACTAATACCGCTCGCCTCCAAAATATACTAACAAATCAAAGTGAAAAGACCGGAAAAAGCGAATCAGAATTATTAATAAATATGCAATTAGCGGTTCCAATGGGTAGAGTGGGTGAACCAGAAGAAATTGCTTCAGTTATTGCATTTTTAGCTAGTCCTGCTGCGAGTTATGTAAACGGACAAAGCATTGCAGTTGATGGTGGACGAACAGGAAGTATTTAATGATAACATTAGCTAACTATATAAATGGAGAATTGGTTGAGCCTAAATCAAAGACTTATCTTGATTTAATTGAACCTGCCACGGCAACTGTTTTTGGAAAAATTCCAGACTCAGCCAAAGAGGATGTTGATGAGGCTGTAAATGCAGCCAAAGCGGCATTTAACTCGTGGTTAACCTTACCAATAGAAACCCGTTCTCAGTATTTGCTGAAAATCGCAGACTTATTAGAAGCAAAAACTGCTGAATTTGCAGAAGCAGAAAGTAAAGACAATGGGAAGCCTGTTTCTTTAGCCACTGCTATAGATATCCCAAGAGCTGTTTCAAATTTTAGATTTTTCGCTAAGTCGATTGTTGGAAATGCCTCCGAATCGCATGCAATGCAAGATCACAGCATTAATTACACTTTAAGAAAGCCAATTGGAGTTGTAGGATGTATTTCTCCTTGGAATTTACCTCTGTATTTATTTACATGGAAAATTGCCCCAGCTTTAGCAGTTGGTAACTGTGTCGTAGCTAAGCCATCTGAATTAACCCCTTACACTGCCTTTCTATTATCTCAAGTCTGTATTGAAGCAGGATTACCAAAAGGGGTTTTTAATATTGTTCATGGCTTAGGCCCGAGTGTTGGAAGTTCAATTGTAGACCACCCAGAAATTAAAGCCATTTCATTTACTGGTGGCACTAAAACTGGAGAGCATATTGCAAGAAGTGCGGCTCCTAAATTTAAAAAGCTATCGCTTGAGCTTGGTGGTAAAAATCCAAATATCATTTTTGCCGACTGTGATTTTGAAAAGATGTTGGATACTACGGTTCGTTCAAGTTTTTCCAATCAAGGGCAGATATGCCTATGTGGGTCAAGAATTTTTGTTGAGAAGACTATTTACGATAAATTTAAAACGGCTTTTATTAAAAAAGTTAATAACCTAATAGTAGGAGATCCAAAAGAGGACTCAACTAATATGGGTGCCGTTGTTTCAAAACCACACTTTGAAAAGGTTTTGTCTTATATTGACCTAGCCAAAGAAGAAGGTGGAACAATATTAACTGGCGGAAAAGCTTCAAAAGTAGCTGGTAGATGTGAAAATGGTTGGTTTATTGAACCTACGGTAATTGAAGGTTTGGCTTATGATTGTCGCACAAATCAAGAAGAAATTTTTGGCCCTGTAGTTACCATTACCCCATTTGAAACCGAAGAAGAAGTTTTAATGATGGCGAATAGTACTGAATATGGGCTTGCCTCAACATTATGGACAGAAAACTTGAGTCGTGCGCACCGCATGGCCGATAAAATTGAAGCAGGAATAGTTTGGGTAAATTGTTGGCTTCATAGAGATTTAAGAACTCCGTTTGGCGGGGTAAAAAATTCGGGTGTTGGTAGAGAAGGTGGAGAAGAGGTACTTCGCTTTTTTACAGAACCAAAAAACGTTTGCATAAAATTTAAATAAAAATGTCAGAAATAATTAACTCAAATAAGGCTCCAGAGCCAGTAGGTTTGTATCCACATGCACGCAGAGTGGGAAATTTATTGTTTTTATCAGGAGTAGGACCTCGTGCAAAAGGAACGAAGAAAATTCCTGGTGTTGAATTGAATGAGAAAGGTGAAATAACTTCTTACGACATTGCCACCCAATGCAATTCTGTGTTTCAGAATGTAAAATGGATTTTAGAAGATGCAGGATCCAGTTGGGAAGAATTGGTTGATGTGACCGTTTTCTTGACTAATATGAAAGATGATTTCAAAACCTATAATAAAATTTACGCAGAATGGTTTAAGGACAATTTGCCATGCAGAACTACCGTTGAAATAAACTGCTTACCAACGCCAATAGCTATAGAATTAAAATGTGTTGCAACTATAAAGTAATTAAACAAGTAAGAATATTATTAATGCTTTTTGTTCTGTCGCTTTTGGTAGGATGTAAAGATGGATTATTAACTTTTTCTCTTAAAAATAATACAGAAGCTTCAATTCCTCCATCAACTGTTTTGGGTGGTCTTTTAAGTCAAACATCTGCAGCAAATATTAACAGTGCATCTTCTTTTAGAAACGAAGGCACAAGTGCTGATTTAGTAAAGGAAATAAAATTAGAAGAGCTAGAGGTCACAATTCTTCGACCAGGTGACGTTACATTTTCATTTTTAGACTTTATAGAGGTTTACATTGCGGATGAAGACGGTGAAAATGAGCAATTAATAGCAGAGAAAAGAAACATTCCAAATAGTGTTGGTGTTTTTATAAAATTAAATACAACTGGTGCTGAGTTAGATGAATATATAAAGGCTGAATCATTTCAGATTCTTCTAAAGTACAATTTGGATGAAGTCTTAACAGAAGATGTTGATGTCGATATTTTTCAACGTTATTCAGTAAAAGCTGATCCCTTATAATGAAAATCCTTTTCGCTGTACAAGGAACAGGAAACGGGCATTTAAGTCGTGCGAGGGATGTAATTCCACACCTTAAAACCAAAGGGGAGTTAGATGTTTTGGTAAGTGGGCTACATGGTGAAATTGAATTAGAATACACTATAAAATACAAGTTTCATGGAGTTGGTTTTTTCTTTGGGAAGAACGGTGGAATTGACCTTTTTAGAACTATCAAATCATTAAAACTAATTAGGTTTTTTAAAGATGTTTTTTCACTTCCTGTAAAGAACTACGATTTAATTATTTCGGATTTTGAACCTGTAAGTGCATGGGCGTGTAAAATAAGAGGTAAAAAATGCATTGCATTGAGCCATCAAAGTGCTTTTTTATCAGCAAACACACCAAGGCCAAAGAAAATCAATCGTTTTTCTGAGTTTGTTCTAAAAAATTACGCTCCCGTAAATGATGCAATAGCAGTTCATTTTAAGGCATTTGATCACTTCATTTACACCCCAATTATCAGAAAAGAGGTTCGTGAGTTGGAAGTTAGCAATGAAAACCATTATACAGTTTACCTACCTGCCTATTCAGATATGAATTTAATTGAAGTGTTAAATCAGTTACCAGATATTAAATGGCAAATATTCTCTAAACACAGCAAGGATGAATATGAAGTGAAAAATGTTAGCATTAGTCCAATTCAAAATCAAAAATTTCTAGAAAGTCTTGCCAGCTGTGCGGGCTTTTTATGCGGAGCAGGGTTTGAAGGACCTGCTGAGGCAATGTTTTTAGGAAAAAAGTTGTTGGTTGTTCCTATGAAAGGGCAATATGAGCAATATTGTAATGCAGAAGGCGCAAAAACATTAGGAGCGGGAGTGCTAGAGACATTTAATCAATCAAAAATTAAGGAAATCAAAAATTGGATTGCCACCGGCAAAACTATTCATGTAGATTTTCCAGATAATGCAAAACTATTGGTTGAAAAGGCAATTAGATTAAGTTAATTCGGATTTTCAAATAGTACCTTTTTCTGAAGTAGAATACCTGATTCTGTTTTCAATTGCAGTAAGTAAATTCCACTTGGAAATTTCAGATTTGCTATCGAGATAAGGTTATTTTTTAGTTCAGTAAACCCACTATTATGCTTTCCATCCATAGATGATAGCTTATACTCAATGATTTGGTGTGATGAACGATTAACGACATTCAATTTATCTGTAACGGGATTCGGATAAAGTTCAAATTGTGTGTTATTAATATTGGAAAGGCTATTGGCGAAAATGGACACTGTTTTACTAAAAGTATCTAAGCCACATTCATTTCTAACGATGAGCGTAACCAAGAAAGCTCCTTCTTGAGCGTAATTGTGTGTAATATCCTTACCCATTTTGGATGCAGATCGATCTCCTAAGTCCCAATACCATTCAACGACACCTGTTGTGTCTGGACTTTCAAATATTACAGTCATGCCATCCACCTCTTCACTAAAGAAAGCTACAGGTTCAGGCTTAAAACTTAGATGAAAAGTATCGTTTGCCAAACATCCGTTTATGGAAAGAGTTAATGAATACTCTCCAGAATCTTTCACAGTAATTGTGGATGTTTCTTCATTAGTATTCCAATTGTATGTATCTCCAAATACTGAAGGGGTAAGAAGCACTTCTCCGCCTTCACAAATGGAGGAATCCATGCCCAAAGTAAATTCTGTTGCTTCATTAATTGTCACGACTTTAATAATAGAATCGTTGCAAGCATTAGCATTGGTTACTGTTAATTGAACATCAAATTCACCAGCCTCATCAAATATTTTACTAAATGATTTTGATGAACTAAGTAGCAAGCCGCTTGTCTTCCATTTATATTCATTTTGGTTATCAACAGATTCAAAATTAACAGGCGCACCTAAACAAGTATCGTTAAAAATGAAATCAGCTAAAGCGGAATCAACCTCTACTAAAACCTGAACGGATTCGCTACAGCCAGAACTATTAAATATGCTTACAAAGTATGTTGTATTGTTTGTTGGGGCGGCTTTAGGATTTGCAATTGCTGGATTTGACAATCCCTCCACTGGAGTCCAAGAATAAGACACTCCACCCGAAGCCATTAATTGTATGGTATCTCCTTTACAAACAATTCCTGCTCCAGTTGCGCTTCCACTCGCCTCTATTCCAGAAACGCTCACAGTTTTTGAAATACTATCTATTGGGCACTTTGTATATAAAGTCACATCATAATCGCCTGGATTTCCAAATGCGTGTGTAGGACTGTGATCAGTTGAAAAAGTGCCATCACCAAAATCCCATAAATACGCTTCAACAGGGTTAATTAATCCACATTCGTCAGTTAAATTGGTGAAATCTATTTCCTCATTACATTCAGGTACTAAGGATGAAAAATTAAAATCTGGCGTGATTTCAGGCTTTAGTGCCATAAAAAACGGCTCAGTTACAGGGGAAAGCACGTTGCCGTTTTGTTTATTTGGAGAAACAGTCCCTGCTGTTGTATAAATTAAATGACTTTTAGTTGTAAAGGAGATAATTACTTCTTCTAAACATTCCCCTTCCTTTATTTGCATAGATGGTATTAAGTAATCTTCATTTTCTCCACCAATTAAAGTGAAGTATTTCATTTCCGTCATTTCCGCGTCGTAAACGGTTAAGGTTACTTCATCATCTCGTCCTGCGGTGTCAAATGCACAAGGCTTAAAAGGGTATCTACTTGGTTCAAATGGGTCTGGCACTTCGGTTGGGCCCGTACTAACCGCAATAACATTCAACATAAAGATATCGCCATTTTTTGTCTGAAGTAATTCAAATGGGGCCGAAATATCTTTCACACCAGCAAAGGTTGAATAATCTATTTCTGTTAAATCTGAATTAAATTTAGTTAGGGTCGCAGATGAAAAATTCAAAGGAGTAGGAAAAAGAGCATTTTTTAAAGGAAAAGTAGTGCTGGATGAACTATTTCCCCCTGTTAAGATGGAGCCATCCAATAGTTCTAACAAGTCAGATTGAACGTCGTATCCTTCTCCACCCAAATAAGTAGAAGAAAGTAATTGCCCCAATGTATCAAAGCAAGCAATGAAGCCGTCAGCCGTTCCAGATAATGTATCAAGAAAAGCATTGGCAGGTAAGTTTGTTGAAGAGGTATGGCCATTAATAAAAATTCTTCCCTCTTTGCTTATTAATATGTCTGAACTTCCTTCGTGACCGCTGCCACCAAAATAAGTTGAAAATTTTAAAGTGAGTAAATCAGGACTGAATTTAGCCAAAAACACATCGTCATTACCGTTTTTTGTGGTGTCAAAAGCGTTGGAAGTAATGGGAATAAAACTGGCATCTTCTACAGCACCTGTTAAATAAAGGTTCTCTTGGTCATCTAAAACCATAGTAATGAAATTTCCGTCGCCGTATAAAACAGAGCTTAAAATAGAGCTTCCATCCTGACTAAATTTGGTAATGTAATTATGCCAACCATATTGCGATTGAACTTCATAAATAGTATCATGAGGAAAAGTTTCACCAAAAGTTCTACCAGCTATTATGGCCTCTCCCATTGCATTAACCTTTAAAACTTCAGCATTCTCAGTAGAAGTTCCTCCGATATAAGTGGCAAATACATACTCACTAGCATCAGGAAGTAATTTGAGCAAATAGGCATCATTGGTTCCCCCAGGGCTCCCTTTGTATGCCCCAACTGTTATAGGTAATCCATCATTATAGTCTCCAGTTGCATAAATGAAACCATCCTTATCAACAAAAATATCTTGAGAATAACCAAATCCGGCTCCACCCATATACGTTCCCCACGACAATACAATGGGATCTATAATGAGGTTTAATGCTGGATTGTAGATGTCATTTACTTCATAACCAATGCTGGTTTCACCTATTAAAACATAATTGCTATTAATAAACTGCTTCACATTTCCATCTAGTTGATAGCTTAATGGAGAAGAATGCTCGATATTATGTCCGTAGAGACCCAATGTCAGTTTATTTTGGTTAATTTTTAATTGGTCTATCCCTTCAAACCTCAAGTCGATGTCTTGAATGTCACCACCTGGTTTTACGACAAAATCATAAGCTAAACCATTGTCAGAACCATAAAATCGAACGTCAATTTTTGGGAAGACGTCTAGTATTTTTAAGGTGTGAAACCCATTGCTTTGGATGTTTTTACCTTGTTTAAAATAATTGTTGGTGTTGTTAGATTTCCCTTCTATTTCATAATCCAGTTCCTTGTTTCCAAAACTTAGTCCATAATTGAACGAAGAATCACCATTGTTAAGAGATATGATGACTTTATTCTGTAAAAATGAAGCTTTGAAAGTAGGCTGATTGATTGCAAAAAGCACTTCTGCATCCCATTGTCCTTGATTTTCGATAAAAATGGTGGGGAATATAAAGCTTTCCTCATACGTAGGATGACTGCTAGAATCTGAATTTGCAGAAACAGGTAATAATGAAAATAGCAAAAGGAGGAAACCAATAAATTTCATTTAGGAGGCTGTGTTGAACTTCCAAATATACGAAAAAGACTTGACTTACTTAAATCGCTAAGTCTTTCATAGTGTTATAAATGAATTATCCAGCTACTCCATTTTGTCATTTAAAATTTTGTTTTCTGAATTTACTTATGAATATCACTAATTTCTTTTACCCCAGCTGAACCATACCATTTTACCAATTCTAATTCAAAAACACCAGCTTGAACTGCAGGGTCTGTTTCTGAAAGTGCCTGAGCTTCTTCTATAGTTTGAACGTCAAAAATGTAAAGCCCTCGTAGCTGACCACCATCCATAAACGGACCAGCAAGTACTAATTTTCCTTCTTTTGCAAGTCGGCTGATAATAACTAAAAAAGGAGCTTAAAATAACCGTTTCTTTAATTTTAACCTGTTTGGCTTATAATAAATAGCCTTTTGCACGAGTCATTTATTTATGCGGCGATATAAATAATTTAACTCGAACAAAGTGGTTTGTACACAGTTTAAGTAAAGTTTAAAAAATTAATAGGGATTCTAATTTATTTATTTCTACCTTTGCGGCCGAATAAAAATTTAAATCACTCAAACGCGGGTTGTACACATTATAAGTACAGTCTTAATAAACGAATAGGAATTCGAAGTTTTTTGTATCCTTTAAACCTTGAACGAGTGAGCTTTCTGATAGGCCAATTGCAAATTGGGTTTTCTCCTTTCTTATTCTTTAATAAAATGGGATTAGTAAATAAATATGCTGCTAATCAATAGATATTTTGGTGTTTAACACGATAAATTATTGTGAATATGACTGAACTCTTAACATATATCCCTATGAGAAAATTAATCCTAAGCTTTGTCTTAATTATTTTTTCTTCGTTAGTGTTTTCCCAACCCATTAAACGAGTTGTAGAGAACAATTTGGATGCTGGCACCGGCTCACTAAGAATGGCATTATCTCAAGCAAAGGATGGTGATACTATTTGGATAAATCCTTCGCTGTCCAATCAAACTTTGGTTCTAAGTACCGGACAACTTGTTATTGGTGCTAGTGTAAAATTAATAGGGAATGGTTTTACCATAAACGCAAATTCTTCATCAAGGGTGTTTTCTGCAGAAAATTTGGCTTCCTTAACAATTGATGGGTTTACAATTACAGGAGGAAGCGCAACTTTTACAGGTGCAGGAATATTTGCAGATGCGGTTGATGAACTAATAATCCAACATTGTAATATCAATGGGAATGCACTATCTGCTGCTGCTGCATATACTTATGCTCATGGAGGGGGTATTTATGCTTCTTCTTGTTCTTCGATAGTAATAACAAATAACACTATTAGTAACAATACAGTATCGGCTCCTGCGGCATATACTCATGTTTATGGAGGAGGGATCTATACTTCTCTTTCGTCATCAGTATTAATAAAAAACAATGTTATAAGTGATAATGCAATACACGTCGTTGCTTCGCATTCTCATGCCTATGGGGGAGGAGTCTATACTTCTCTTTCGTCTTCAGCATTAATTGAAAACAATGTTATCAGTGCGAATAGTTTGAAAACTGAAGCTGGAGCTTCTCATGCTAAGGGTGCGGGCGTTTATGCCGCTTCTGATGTATTAATAAAAAATAATACAATCAGGGAAAATAAAGCATCTAATGTTGGCTCTTATTCTTACGCACTTGGAGGGGGTGTTTACTCTAATTCTAAAGTTACAATCGAAAAAAATGCTATTTTCGACAATGAGCTGTATAATGTCGCTGCATATTCTCATGGGTATGGAGGGGGTGTCTGTGTTATATCAGCCTCTCCTTTTGTATTAAAAAACAATACCATAAGCGGGAATACATCTGATAATATTGCTAGCTACTCTCACTCATTAGGAGCAGGCGTTTATGCGGATAAGTCTTCGTCTATTTTAATAAAAAATAATACCATCTGCGAGAATGCGGCATCGGTTGTTGATGCATCTTCAAATGTTCATGGAGGTGGTGTACATGCTAGTAAATCGACTTTTCTCGGAAACATCATCGCCAAAAACACTGTTGCAGGAGGGATTCTGTCTGGCCCAAATGCTTTTTTAACGGATGAAATTAATAGTGTAACCAGCGGTTATAATTTAATTGGTGATAATTCGAGTGCTGAAAATTTGTTTGAGCCAGATGAAAATAATGATATTGTTGGCACAACAGCCCTGCCTATTGACCCCCTATTAAACCCATTGGCCGATAAAGGAGGGGCTACTTGGGTCATGAGTTTGACAGAAGGAAGTTTAGCGATTGATCCAGCTGGTAGAGCCGATTTTGGTGAGGATCAAAGAGGAGCAGAGGTAGTTAATTACTTGAAAGATATTGGTGCTTTTGAATATTCTCAGTTTATATCGGCAATAGCTAATCAAGAAGTTGGTTGTGTTTCAACAACTCTATCACTTGAGTTCCATATTGGCGACCTTCCTTCAAACTTGAATGGTGTAAGTGAAATGGCTTATGCTATAAATAAAGACTTTGTACCGGATAATGGAATTTTTATTACTAAAAGTACTGCTTCAGGGTATACCAATAATTCAATTAGGTACTTAGAACTTAATGCTTCTTCTGGCGTGCCAGATTCTTCACTTATAATTGTGGTTGTGGACGATGGAGCAGGGAGAAAAGATTCTATAAGTTTTACGCTTAAATTAGTAGACACGATTAAACCAATCTTATTGACCCACGATACCATCTTGTATTTAGATGCTAATGGCATGGCCAGCTTAGATAGTTTATCGCTGGACAGCGGAACCAACGATGCTTGTGGATTAGCGAGCATTGAGTTAAGCAAGTATGCCTTTGATTGTGACGACTTAGGCACCAACGGGATCACCTTTACAGCGGTTGATGTAAACACCAATTCAGCGAGCAAAACAGTTTTTGTTACTGTAGTAGACAGTATTAAGCCG
>JBLIDK010000027.1:0-28818 GCA_047632595.1 Sphingobacteriales bacterium | reverse complement strand
GGTGTTTATGTTCTTCAGTGTCTTGAAGAGAATTTACAGCTCTTTCAAAATCATCAACAACTGGAAGTATTGATATGATTACTTCTTTTCCAGCAGTTTTAAATAACTCAATACGTTCCTTGGTTGTCCGTTTCTTGTAATTTTCAAACTCCGCTTGAAGCCTCAAGTTTTTATCATTTAAAGAATCACATTTCTCATTTAATAGAGTTAATTCATCTTTAGGTTCTTCTTGTGGTTCAGTTACTTTTTGATCCTCAACTTTTACTTCTTCAACTTCTTGTTCAGATTGGTTTGTACCCTTCTCTTTTTTCATAATTATAATTTCGCATAAATCCGTGCACCCATTGTTTGTCAAAAGTGTTGCCAATTCAGGATTTTTGCCAATATGTCAGTTAATTAATTTAGTTGATGTTCCATTAAGCGGTTTTTTTCACACTTTAGGATGCGAGAAGGGTAGGTTTCAATCATGTGATAATCATGCGTAGCCATTAAAACAGCAGTTCCTTTAGTACTAATCTCTTTTAACAGTGCAACAATTCCTTTTGATGTCACAGGGTCGAGGTTACCCGTAGGCTCATCTGCCAAAATTACCTCTGGATGGTTTAATAAGGCCCTGCCAATTACTACACGTTGCTGTTCGCCACCACTTAATTGATGAGGCATTTTATTATTACAACCTTCAAGCTCCACTTTAAGTAGAACTTCGTTAATTCGATTTTCTCGCTCTTTTTTGTCTTTCCAGCCAGTAGCCTTTAATACAAATTCAAGATTATCGTGAACAGTTCTATCTGTTAAAAGCTGAAAATCTTGAAATACTATTCCAGTTTTTCTTCTTAATTGATGGAGTTGAGAGTCTTTTAACTTTAATAAATCAAAGCCTGCAACCGTTCCTTCACCATTTTCTAAAGGTAAGTCGCCATAAAGAACTTTCATTAAACTTGATTTGCCACTACCTGTTTGACCAACTAAATAAACAAATTCGCCTCGGTTTACATTAAGGTTAACATTGTGTAGTACCAAATTGTCGGATTGATATATATCAATACCGGTGATTTTTATTACTGAATTTTCGTCTGTCATGCTATTGGTTCGAATGGAAGCTTGGTTATTTTTCCAAATGTAAGATTGTTAATAAAATATTTTACATCGTTCATGTTATTTATATAACCGCATTTTTCTAGTGCTTTTTCAGGTCTATCTACCCTAAAATAGGCTACTAACGTATAATTTTTATCCCTTAACTGAACGTAATCTGGAATTTTTGCGGTGCCTTTTACTTTGATTATATACAAGATTGATGTTTTTTGGTAACTAAATTTATATATTTGGCAATTAGAAATATGATTACCCAAAGTTAAATAAAATCAAATCAATTAATCGTTATGACAAAAGCTACTATTAGAGTTGCTTTAGTTGCCCTAAGTGCAACTATATTACTGCCAGGATGTGCGCTTAAAAAAATGAAGAAAAAAGCGGACACAATTAGTTACGAAATGGTACCTGAATATTTACAGGTGCATGGTGACAGTGTTAAAGTTACAATCAATGGTGCTCTACCAAGAAAGTATTTTAACAAAAGAGCCATTATGGACTTAACTCCATACATTGAATATAATGGAGAAAGAACCGACTTAAAAGGCTTTATGCTAAAAGGTGAAAAAGTTGTTGGTGATGGAACATTAATAACTAAGAAAGAAGGTGGTTCATTTACTTACGTTGACATTACAGGATATAAGCCAGCAATGAAAGAAGCTGTTCTTAAACTTGATGTTGTAGGTAAAAGAAAAGCAAAGCAATTAGAATTCCAAACATTTGAATTAGGAAAAGGTACTATTACGACTTCTTTACTAGCTCAAAAAACGGAAAAAATCGTTTCAGGAGAAGATCAATACAAAAAAGTTGTTCCTACTACTACAGACGGTAAAATTCTATATGCTATAAACAAAGCAACAATTGGAACAAAAGAAAAAGAAAACGAAAGCATCAAAAGCTTTAGAGCGTTTATCGAAGCTGGAAACGTATTAACAGGAGTGGAAATTTCTGGTTTTGCATCTCCAGATGGAGCATATGCTTTAAACGACAAACTTTCAGTTAATCGTTCAAAATCTGCTAACAAATACCTAAGAGACTTCTTGAAGACTAACGGTGTTGAAAAAGCAAATGACAGTACTTTCTTTAAAAGAAAGAATGTTGCAGAAGATTGGGACGGACTAAAAGCTGTTGCTAGTAAAAGTAATTTCAGTGAAAAAGAGCAACTAGTTAAAATTGTTACAACTGTTGGCGATATTAAAGCTCGTGAAGTTGAAATGAAAAAACTTAGCTCGTACAAAAAAGTTATTGCTAAAGATATTCTTCCTCAACTTAGAAGATCTACAGTTTTAATTAAAGGTAACGAAAAGCGTAAAGCGGATACTGAAATCTCTAAGCTTGCAATGAATTCTCCAAAAGAATTGGAAAAAGAAGAGTTGTTATATGCTGCTTCTTTAACAGAAAGCAAAGCAGATAAAAGAACTATCTACAATTCTTTCATGGAAATTTATAAGGATGACTGGAGAGGTTACAACAACGTTGCTTTCGATATGTTGGAAGATAAAGGTGATGCTGACAAAATTGAAGCATTACTTGATGAAGCAAATAAAAGATCAAAAGACAACCCTATTGTTTATAACAATTTAGGTGTAAACTTTAGAAATAAAGGTGATTTTGCTAATGCTGAGTCTTACTATCTTTTAGCTCAATCATTCGGAATGGATGAAAGCTTAAATTTAGGAAACATCAAATTAAAGCAAGGTGATTATGACGCTGCTATTGGTTACTATGGTGCTAGCTTAAACTGTACGTTTAACTACGCTTTAGCTAACACATTAACTAGTAACTATGATGCTGCTACTAAAGCATTAGGTTGTTCTACTGATGAGGCTGCTAAGTTTTACTTAATGGCTATCGTTGGTGCTAGAAATGGTAAAACTGATGTTATGACCACTAATCTAACTAAAGCAATTGCTGCTGATGCTAGCTATAAAGATATGGCTAAAAATGATTTAGAATTCGCTAACTATATGGATTCTGATGCATTCAAAGTTGCAATCAAATAAATATTGATTTTATTTCATAAAAAAACCTGTTAGTTTAAACTAACAGGTTTTTTTGTGCCTTGATTTTTCTTAAGAAAGAGAATTTAAAAACTTCATTGTGTCAACTCCATCAGCATAGTCACTTAATGAAGGGATTTGACTTCCTCCGTAGGGAATAGATTCATCAAAAAGATTTCCTACTATGCACTGTATTTTGTTTTGGTAAACATAATTGGTCCATGGTGTTTTGCCTTTATCAGGAGAATAGAAAGAGTAATTAATTCTGCTTAGAGGCGAGTGCAAATCTGGTCTTTCTTGAAACAATGCAAAGCCATTATCTAGATGTTGTTCTCGGTTAAGCAATAAGATTGCCTTGTGGTACTCGTAATTGTTGAAATACTTATTATGATCCTTAATCCAAGTAAATTCAGCACATGCATCAATAAAAGTGGTGATATCGAATCCTTCTGGCGCATAAATCATTGTTACATTTCTGCAGCCCATTCCAAAATAAGTAAAGATGTCTTTAGCCAGTAAGGCTAATTCGTCCTTTGTCTCATTACCTGAAAGTATTGCAATGCTTGTTCTGTTTTTACGTATTACATGAGGGTATTTCTTGAAATAATATTCAAAGTAATTTGAAGTGTTGTCACTGCCAGTTGCAATTACAGCATCAAACTTCTCTAACTTCTCTACCAATTGGAAATGATTTTGAAATTTTGGTTCTAGTTCAATAAGATAGCTTACTAGCTTCTTAAATAATACAGTATCATCAGTAGCTAATTTTACCATGGCTATATTCCCGCTTAACACAACAGATAAAAAATCGTGAAAACCAACTAAAGGAATGTTACCTGCCATTACAATGGCGACTTTTTTTGGGTTTTTGTTGAAAGAATAGATCGACAGCCATTCATTAAGTTGTTCTTCGCTTAATGATTTGCTCCAATTTAATAGAGCAAGATCAACGTATTCTGTAACAAACCAAGGGTTTTTAACCTTTGCTCCAATTTTTGTATCGCCCAATTCGCCATTAATTTCCTTTTCTATAAATTTCCCAAGTTCCGCGAACAAAGAGATTAAGGACTTTTGATTCAATAATTTCATATAGTTTCAAACAATAGTAATTGATTTACGTTTTGCAGGTAATATTATTTCTCAATGAATTGAGCAATAACTAACTTTGCATAACTTTAAGTGCAAAGGTAACTAGATAAGAAACTATGGCAATTATAATTACTGATGAATGTATAAATTGTGGGGCTTGTGAACCAGAATGTCCTAATAACGCAATTTATGATGCAGGTGCCCAATGGAGATTCTCTGATGGAACAGGTCTTTCAGGTAATATTGAGTTCGAAGACGGTAGCAAACTTGATGCTGACGGTGCAAATGAGGCGGTTTCTGACGAGGTTTACTATATAGTATCTGATAAATGTACAGAATGTAAAGGTTTTCATGATGAACCTCAATGTGCTGCTGTATGTCCGGTAGATTGCTGTGTTGATGATCCAGACGTTCGTGAAACAGAAGAAGAACTACTTGGTAAAAAAGCTTGGTTACATCTTGAGTAATTCTTGATAACTTAAAATTTTTATTCTCCTTCTTTTTTTTATCTTTTATGCTAAAATTATCAGCACATGACAAAGCTATTCAGAGTAATATCTACCCTAGCTCCAATTAGGGCAGAATCTAAAGAAGGTAGTGAAATGATATCTCAACTACTTTTTGGCGAATTAATGCAAGTTGAAGAACTTGGTGAAACTTGGTCAAAAGTTATTTGTGACCACGATAATTACCCAGGATACATTTCTACCAATCAAATTGCAGAAGCTACAAAAGCAAATAATGAATTTACTGCCTATGCAGGTAAAAATGTTGAGTTGTGCTTCGAAGATGGTACTAAAGCAAATCTATCTCTAGGTACTCCCTTAGTTTCTTTTGAGGAAATGAAACTTAATTCTCCTGCTTATAAAAGTTATCAAATTGAAGGCAACAAAATTGATGGACAAAACGTGGAATTCAGCAGCTTGCATAATTTAGCATTACAGTTTCTTCATACGCCTTATTTATGGGGTGGAAGGTCAGAATTTGGTATTGACTGTTCTGGTTTTGTTCAAAATGTATATCGTATGGTAGGTGTAAACCTTCCAAGAGATGCTTCGCAACAAGTGAAAAAGGGAGAGCTAGTAATTGATTTTAATGACCAAAAACTTGGAGATCTAGCGTTTTTTAAGTCGAAGGAGGGTAAAATAACTCACGTTGGTATTATACTTCAAGACCAAAAAATTATTCACAGTTCAGGAATGGTTCGAATTGATGATTTAACTGAGAAAGGTATTGTGAATGGTTACTCAAATAAATTAACACACCACCTAGATTGTATTAAAAGTCTAGTCTAAAAATCAACTAGACTATTTAAGTTCCACTCTTTAATTTCTTTAATGGATATTTTTTTCTCGTAAATAGCTTTTCCAACGATGCAAGATTCAGGCTTAACCTTATTAACCTTTTTTACATCAGCTAATGAGCTAATTCCACCAGATACAATAAGTTTTATGAAGGGATACTTATCTCTAAACTCTTGAAATAACATTGGACTCGTACCTTTTAATATACCGTCTTTGCTAATATCAGTAAATAGGAAACGAACGTACCCTAAACCAATACACTTATCCATATAAGTGCTAACTGAAATTTCACTTTCTTTTGTCCAACCGTCAATCATCATCTTGTAATCAAGAATATCGATTGCTATAATAATATTTTCAGGACTAACTTCTGCTTTTAATCTTTCTAAAAATGTAGGATCAGTAACTGCTATAGTACCAATAGAAACGCGGTGAACTCCATGCCCTAAAATGCGTTGAACTTGAGCAATACTACGTATTCCGCCGCCAATTTGAACTTTTAATTCGCTTTTTTTAATGGCTTCAAGAATGAACTCATGATTATCACCTTCTCCACGAGCACCATTAATATCTGCAATATCAACATAGCTTGTGCCTTGGGCTGAAAACTGGTTAATCATGTCGGTTAGACTCACTTCGTAAGTGCTAATTCGCTCAACATTTCCCTGTTCCAGTTTAACTATCTTTTGATTATAAATATCAATTGATGGTATTATATTCATATTGTCGATTTATCAACTATAAGATATCAAAGGTATCATTTGATATTCATTGTAAGTCTAATAACAATAATATTTTAGTTACGTTCATTTAAATTACTGCTATATGCGTTGTAAAAACTATTTTTGACGATATGTATTTTTTGTACCCTACTTTTCTATTCGCGCTTTTTGCAATAGCAATTCCTATAGCCATTCACCTTTTTAATTTTAGGAGGTTTAAGAAGTTGGATTTTACTAATGTAAAATTTTTACAAGAGGTTAAAAGAGAAAGCACTACAAGAAATAAATTAAAAAATCTACTTTTACTTTTAGCTCGAATATTGGCTATAATTTTTCTAGTTTTAGCCTTCGCACAACCTTTGGTTAAAAAAGATGGCTACAAACAAAGTGCTGCAAACTATGCAGTAAGTATATATATCGATAATAGTTTTAGCATGCAGAGTCAAGGGGAAGAAGGCCCGTTGTTGAATAATGCCATTTCAACAGCAGAGGAAATAGTGCAATCTTATTCTGCCAGTGATAAATTTCAGTTAGTGACAAATGATTTATTTGGTTACCAGCAGCGCTATTTATCTAAAGAGGAGTTTATTTCATCTCTATCTGAAATTCAATCTTCACCCACTTTTGTAGATCTTGAAGTAATTCAACAAAGACAATTTGAAGCATTCGAAAGAATGGAGAACACTAACAAAGTAGCCTACTACATTAGTGATTTTCAGGAGGGGTTTATCAGTAAAGAAAACATATTTGACTCAACAGTTTCATCAAATTTTGTAAAGTTAGAACCTACAATTAATTCAAATGTATTTATTGATACGGCGTATTTTACAAGTCCCGTGTTGTTTACTAACTCATCAATTGACTATGTGTTCTCTTTACGAAACTTAAGTGAGTCAGACTTAGTAAACTTTCCAATAACATTAGAGATAAATGGAAATAAAAAAGCAGTAGTGAATGTGAATGTTCAAAAAGGCAAAACAACAACAGATACCATACGCTTTCAGGTGCAAAAAACTGGCTTTTATAATGGGGTTATTTCATTTACTGATTTTCCAATTGTGTTTGATAATCAATGGTACTTCTCATTTCAATTAGCTGAGGAAGTAAATGTGTTGAGTATTTATGAGGAGAAGCCAAACACATTCATTAATGCAGTTTTTAAAAGCGAACCTTACTTTAAACATGTAAAAAAGCCTGTTACTGGATTAAATTATGCAAATATTAATACTTATAACCTTATCTGTTTAGAAGGAATTTCAACTATTAATTCTGGACTACTTCAAGAACTGCAGCGCTTTTGTGCTAGTGGTGGAAGCCTGTTAATTTATCCTTCTGAAAAGAATGCCAAGGAAAACTATAATGGCTTATTATCTTCTCTTAGTGTTGATGTTTTAGATCAGAGAGTTGAAAATAAAAGGGTAGTTTCAGTAATTAACACTAGAAATTTATTGTTTAAAGATGTTTTTTACTCGGTTCCAAAAAATGCGGAACTTCCAAATGCAAACTATGGATATTCACTTTCATCAAGATCAAATTCAAATGGAGACAATATATTAACTTTAGAAGATGGAACCGCTTTTTTAACCTCGTATAACTTACCAAAAGGAGCAAAAGTTTATTTATTTACTACTCCGTTAATTAAAGATGCAACCGATTTAGTTGCGCAGCCTTTATTTGTTCCATTAATTTATAGAATGGGTTTCTTAAGCAGACCTACTGAGGCTAACCAAATTTTTATAGGAAGTAATAGTAACCTAACCATTACCAATTCAAAGTTGAAGGGAGATAATATCTTCAGGTTGAAAAAAGGTACTATTGAAGTTATTCCAGAATATTCAGTTGGTTCGGGAAGTGCAACATTATTTTTCAATAATGAAATAAAAGATGCAGGCAATTATTTATTAATGGCTGGGAGCGATTCAATCACGAATGTAAGTTTTAATTATAATAGATTAGAATCAGTAAATCAGTATCTTAGTGAATCTGACTTAAGCGAAATTAATGCAGAAAATGGAGCTACAATTGTCTCTAAAACAACTGAACCTATTAAACAACTTTTAGACAATGCCGTTTTGGGTAAGCAATATTGGAAGCTATGTCTTATTTTAGCGCTTGTTGCCTTGGCAATGGAAATTGCTATCATTAAATTTTGGCCTGTAAAAAGCACATAGAGCATGAATTTACTAATAAAATCTGCCGTTCTTATTTTTCCTCAGCACAAGCTGCATGGTAAAAGCGTTGATATTTTTATCAAAAACGGAGTAGTTGAGTCCATTTCTTCAAAAAGTAAGTCAAAAGCAGATAAAGAATTTGATGCGAAGGGAATGTTTGTTTCTTCAGGATGGATTGATTTAAATGCAAATTTTTGCGACCCAGGTTTCGAATGGAGAGAAGATACTGAAAGTGGATTGCTTTCAGCGGCATATGGTGGATATACTCAAGTATGCACAATGCCTACAACGATGCCAAGTGTGCAAACTAAAGGAGATGTAAAATACCAACTGAAAAAAGCAGAAGGCAACATTGTAAGCTTATTACCAATAGGATCAGTTTCGATAGACAACAAAGGAGAAGAGTTAAGTGAACTATTTGATATGCATCAACATGGTGCAGTCGCATTTAGTGATGGCTATAAGGATAAGTTAAGCAGTCAAATAATGCTTAGATCATTGCTTTATACCAAAAACTTCAATGGACTAACATTTTCTTTTCCTGAAGATGAGCAACTTAGTGAAGGCGGTCAGATTAATGAAGGAAAAATGTCGGCGGAGCTTGGTATGAAAACCATCCCAACTATTGCAGAGTTAATTCGATTAGAAAGGGATATTGCCTTATTAGAATATAGCGACTCAAGACTTCATGTTTGCTCAATTAGTTCAAAAGAAGCTGTTGAAGCCATCCGTAAAGCAAAGAAAAAAGGACTTAAAATAACGTGTGACGTATCTATTCATAATTTGGTAGCTACCGAAGATAAACTAGCAGACTTTGACACAAATTACAAAGTTAAGCCCCCTTTAAGAGCTACAGTAGATGTAAAAGCATTGATAAAAGGCTTAAACGACGGAACGATAGATGCAATTACCTCTAGACACACTCCTTGGGAAGAAGAATTAAAAACAGTAGAATTTCAACTCGCTCCATTTGGAATGATTAGTATTCAAACAGTATATTCGCATCTTATTGAGGCAGGAATTGAAAGAGAAGTTGTAGTTGAAAAACTTAGCACAGGTCCTCAAAAAGTATTAGGTATTACAAGTGGATTAGTAGAAGGAGAAAATGCTTCATTAACATTGTTTAATGATGAAGAATGGACTCTTGATAAAAACACAAATAAATCAAAATCAAAAAACACGCCTTACTTTAACGTTAAATTAAAGGGTAAAGCACAGGCCATTTTTAATAATAATCAGTTTAAAACTCTGAAGTAGTAAAATAACATCATGGAAGAACAAAATTCATTAAAGCAGCATGTAGTAAAATACGGACTAATTTTATCAATGGTATCAATAGCAATTACAATGATATTGTATTTAATTAACTATGAACTTTTAGCAAAAGGTTGGGTAGGTTTAATAATATTAGCAGTTATTTTGGGATTACTAATAATAGTTGGAAACAAATACAGAGAAAGTATAGGTGGATTTATGTCATTTAAAGAAGGGTTCAAACTTACTTTTTTAACCCTTGCAATTAGCATTTTAATCGGAACCCTTTTTAACATTGTTTTATATCATGTAATTGATACAGAGCTAGGATCGAAGCTAGATGAGGTTATTATGACCAATACTGCAGAAATGATGGAGAAATTTGGTGCACCAGAATCTAGTATTGATGAAACTCTTCAAAATTTAAGTGAAAATTCAAATTTCACAATCAAAAAGCAATTGTTTTCAATGCTTTGGTCACTATTAATAGGTGGTGGAATTATATCACTAATTGTAGGTGCAATTATTAAACGTAAAAACCCAGAATTAATAGCCTAGTTTTGACAGATATTTCAATAGTTGTTCCTTTATTAAATGAGGCAGAATCACTTCCTGAGCTTTATGCCTGGATAGAACGTGTAATGCGTGAAAACAAGTATAGTTTTGAAGTGATTTTTGTGGATGATGGGAGTAAGGATACTAGTTGGCAAATTATTGAAGATTTGCACTCTAAACATCCAGAAAACGTACGTGCAATTAAGTTTAGAAAAAACCATGGTAAATCACCTGCGCTTAACGAAGGCTTTGCGGCTGCAGTTGGTGAAATTGTAGTTACTATGGATGCAGATTTGCAAGATAGTCCGGAAGAAATTCCTGCCATGCGCAATATGATTTTAAATGAGGGATACGACCTTGTTTCAGGATGGAAGAGTAAACGCTACGATCCATTATCTAAAACCATTCCTACCAAGTTATTCAATTTTGTAACGCGTAAAGTAAGTGGAATTGAATTAAATGATTTCAACTGCGGATTAAAAGCTTATAGGAATGAAGTGGTAAAGAACATTGAGATTTTTGGTGAGATGCATCGATACATACCAGTTCTTGCTAAATGGGCTGGATATAATAAAATTGGTGAGAAACCTGTAATACATCAAGCAAGGAAATACGGAGTAACTAAATTTGGTATAAACCGTTTTATTAATGGCTTTTTAGATTTAATGACTTTGTTTTTTGTTGGTAGATTCAGCAAGAAACCGATGCATTTTTTCGGGACTTTAGGAGCTTTATCTCTTTTTAGTGGTTTTTTAGTTACACTTTACGTGATAGGAGAGAAGCTAGTAAATATTGCTCGTGGGACAGATTTTAGGAACGTAACCGACCAACCTTTATTTTTTCTAGCAATTTTGGCAATTATAGTGGGGTTTCAATTGTTTTCAATTGGCTTTATTGGGGATTTAATCTCAAGAAACTCAACTAGTAGAAACCATTATTCAGTAACTAGGAGGTTAGGATTAAACGATTAGTCTTTTTCTTTCTGAGTCTAATTTCAAAAAGATAAAAAGCAGAAGTGTAAAAGCCCATAATGATGATCCTCCATAGCTTAAAAAGGGTAAAGGAATTCCTATTACTGGGACTAAACCAATGGTCATTCCTATGTTTATGAAAAAGTGGAAAAATATAATACTAGCCACTCCATAGCCATAGACTCTACTAAAGTTTGAGCGCTGCTTTTCTGCAAGCAGCAAAATCCGAATCAAAAGACCTAGGAATAAGCCTAATACCACAATACTTCCAAGAAATCCCCATTCTTCGCCAACTGTACAAAAAATAAAATCAGTACTCTGTTCTGGAACGAAATCGAACTTTGTTTGCGTGCCTTGTAGGTAGCCTTTGCCGGCAAAACCACCAGAGCCAATTGCTATCATACTTTGATTAAGATTGTATCCAACACCCTGTAAATCTTTCTCTAAGCCTAAAACAATCTCTATTCTATCTTGGTGATGCTTTTTAAGAATGTTATTAAATCCATAATTGACACTAAAAATTAAGGCTATACTTAATCCCAGTAATGGAAAGCTTATCCATGCCTGTTTATTCTTTTTTCTAATCTTAAAATAAACATAAACCGCAATTAAAACGAGCCCACCAGCAAGATAAAATTTGTTTAATACTAAGGCAAGAATACATAAAACAGCTACTACCAACCCAGTAACCAAAAATGAACCATTCAAACCTTCTCGATAGAGTACTAGGATAAATGCAGAATAAACAAGAGCAGAGCCTACATCGCCTTGTAAAAGGATTAAAGAAGCTGGAATTAGAATTACAACAAACGCACCCACTTTGGAGCCGAATGACTTTAGAGCCTTGCCTGAAGAGGTAATATACTTAGCTAGGGCTAATGCAGTGGCAAATTTTGCAAATTCTGAAGGCTGTATACGAATGGAGCCAATACTAAACCAAGATGTTGAACCACTTACTTTAGTTCCAAGAAACAAAACACCAATTAATAAGATTAAGGTCGCGAAATAAATGGGGTAGGCGAAGTTACTAAAGAGCTTGGGGTCGGCGAAGAATATTAGAGCAATTACAAGAGTTGAGCTCGCAATCCAAATTAACTGCTTCCCGTGATTCTTTGTAAAATCAATAATTCCAGGATCATTTGGATCGTAAATTGCAGCATAGATATTTAAAAAGCCAATAAAAAGCAGGGCTAAATACAACAAGATGCTTGTTGTATCAAATAAACTAAATATGCTTTGTCTTTTTGGCAATTAATTAACTTTTTGTTGGGTTTCCGTTGCAATTTCAACAACCATTGGTTTTTCCTTAATGAACTTTGCATCCATAATTTGCTGTTCCATCCATTTTCTTTCAACTATTCGATTAAGATACTTTTCAATCATTAAACCTGCAGTTGGAGCGGCCCATGAGCTACCACCACCTGAATTTTCAATAACTACTGCAATGGCAATTTTTGGATCATCTTTTGGGGCAAATCCAACAAAAACACTGTGGTCTTCTCCATGTGGGTTCTGAACTGTTCCTGTTTTACCACAAATTACAACATCTTTCATTCTAATTCTTGCTGCCGTTCCTGCGTTTACCACTTTTTCCATTCCGTTAATTACTGGAACAAAATAGGCCGAGTCTATATCCACATCAATTTTGGTATTGTATTCGGGCTTTGGATAATTTTTTACTAGGTGTGGAATGTAGTAAAACCCTCTGTTTGCAAGAATAGCCATAAAATTAGCCATTTGAATAGGAGTGATACCCAATTCACCTTGTCCGATTCCTAAAGAGATAATAGTGGAAGCCTTCCATCTGCCAGCGCCATACATTTTATCATACAATGTGGATTTTGGAAGGTTTCCATCCAATTCATTGCCAATATCAATTCCTAATGCTTCGCCAAAACCTAGTTTAAGCATATCACTATACCAAGCTTTATAAGCGGATTCAGGTGTTGAGTATTTTGGGTTGAAATCAATTATGTTTTTAAGTGCCTGGCAGAAATAGGCATTGCAACTAAATTGAATTGCAGACTCCATTTTAACTGGGTTGGGATGAGACCTACAACCAACACTGCTTCTTCCGTTTTTATAGTAGCCTTTACATCTATAAACCAAATTTTCATCAAAGACATTATGTTTTTGCGCCACTAGAGCCATTGCAAGTTTAAAGATTGAGCCAGGAGGGTATTCAGCCATAATTGCCCGATTAAACAAAGGTTTGTTTTTGTCATTCAACAATTTCATGTAGTTGTCACCTCGTGTTTTACCTACCAATAGGTTGGGGTCATAACCCGGACTGCTTACTAAAGCCAATATTTCACCTGTCTTAGGCTCTATAGCTACGATACTTCCACTTTTATTTTGAAGAAGTAACTCGCCATACTTTTGAAGTTCAGCATCTAATGAGGAAACTACATCCTGTCCTGCAACGGCATTTGAATCATATTTTCCATCAGAATAACTTCCAACTTGTCGGTTAAAAACATCAACCATAATGTTGTTAACCCCTTTTTTGCCACGTAGTTCTTTTTCGTAAGTGCTTTCAATTCCACTAACTCCAATATAATCACCTGATTTGTAGTAACCCCTTTGTGCAATTTGTTTCTCTCCAACTTCTCCTACATAACCTAGAACATGGCCGCCAATTTGATCAGGATATTCTCTAACCGTTCTAGAAACCACATAAAAACCTGGAAATTCACTTAATTTTTCCTGAAAAGTAGCATAAGTAAAAACGCTTAACTGCTTATCGAATACTGAAGCTTTGAAACGTGAGTATCTTTTTGCCTTTTTAATTCTTAAAGAAAATGTTTCTTTATCGATACCAATTAGTCCACAAAACATGGCTGTATCCATTTCTTTTACTTGAGATGGAATAACCATTAAATCGTAAATGGCTTGGTTTTGAACTAGAATTTTTTGATTTCTATCGTAGATAATTCCTCGAGCTGGAAAAACCGTTACTTGACGAATTACATTACTTTGAGCTGAGGCAACAAATGAACGATCGATAACTTGAATGTAAAATAATCGCAGAAATAAAAGGCTTGTTACGACAAGCATTATTAACTGGATGATTATTTTCTTTGATATTCGGTTCATTTAGACTTATTGGTTCGCAGTAATTCGACAATAAGTATAAGTAGTAAACTGAATACCCCACTAAATATTGCTCTTAGAAAAGTTCTAAAGAATTCGCTCCAGCTAAATGCTTCTAAATAAAATAATGCAAAATGGTGAATTAGAATAAGTACCCCACTATATGAAACAAACCAAACAATGCCATTGGTTTTAACCTTAGGCTCTTCTTGCATGTCGTACCCACTTCTTGGCGTAATCATTCCTAAAACGTACGAACGTGAAAAAGCCATTAAAACTGTTGCTGCAGTGTGTAGACCGGGTGTGTCACTAAAAATATCAATGGTAATCCCTAAAACAAAGCCTAAAATAATTACAAACCAAGCCGAAGTACGATAAGGAAGCAATAGTATAAACATCACATATATCATGGGGTTTATCATCCCACGAAGGCCTATTTTGTTCATTACAAGAATTTGTAATAGAACTAGTCCTATGAAGCGAAAAATATTATATATGAATTGTTTAGGCATTATCTTTTACCAAGGTTTTCGACTGTAATTTTTTCTTCTAAAAAGAAATCCTCCACCACATAAACATGGTTTATTATATTAAAATTCGTTGAAAGCACCACTTTAATAGTTTGTAAGTTATCTCCTTCACTTGTTTCTAAGCTTTCAACTTCTCCAATAGGTATTCCTTTTGGGAAAATTGTAGAGAATCCAGAGGTGCTAATTTTATCTCCAATCGCAACTTTAACTTGAAGTGGAATATCCTTTAAAATGGCATAACGTGCAGAAGGTCCTTTCCAGATTAGAGAACCAAATGAATCTTTCCCTTCGATTAAGGCACTTATTTTCACATCTTTATGTAGTAAAAGGTGGCCAGAAGAAAAACGGGGACTTACAGCCTTAATTATACCTACCACACCATCTTCACAAATAACACCCATGTTTTTACGAATACCAGCATCGTAACCTCGGTTTAAAGTAAAGTAGTTACTTCTTTTTATAGTTGATTTATTAATTATATCAGCTTTGATGTATTTGTATTGTTGCTCATAAATAGTATCTACAACTTGTACTGTATCAAGGGAAATTGATCGAGCGGATTGCTTCAGGCGATTAATTAATGCGGCATTTTCTGCATGAAGACGTTCATTTTCTGAACTAAGCGAAAAGAAATCATTTACCCTATTAGAACGTTCATAAACTCCACCAGCAAAATTATTGGTGGAATTATAGAAAGTTGTTTGCTGATAGAAGTTGCCATTTACCAACATCGCAATGGCTATTACTTCTAAAATAAGAAATAAGATGAATGTGTAGTATTTTGCAAGAAAAAGCCAGAGGCTTCGCATGTTTTACGGCATTAAAAATTTGAAATTGGCTATATTCTTTAATGCAACACCAGTACCTCTAACTACCGCTCTTAATGGATCCTCTGCAATATGAACCGTAAGTTTTGTCTTCAAAGCAACACGTTTGTCTAGTCCACGAAGTAAAGCACCGCCACCTGTTAAGTAGATACCTGTTTTGTAGATATCTGCACTTAATTCTGGAGGAGTTAATTCCAAGGCTTTTAAAATACCTTCTTCAATTTTAGAAATAGATTTGTCTAAAGCATGAGCAATTTCGGTGTATGAAACGGTAATTTGTTTTGGAACACCAGTCATTAAATCTCTACCATGAACTGCATAATCTTCAGGCGCTTGGTCTTTGTCTAATTCAGGAAGGGCCGAACCTACTTCAATTTTAACATTCTCAGCTGTACGTTCACCAACTAAAATGTTGTGTTGACGCTTCATGTAGTTTACAATATCAGCATTGAAAGTGTCACCAGCAACACGAATAGATTGATCACAAACGATACCACCTAATGCAATAACTGCAATTTCAGTTGTTCCACCGCCTATATCAATAATCATGTTTCCTTGAGGTTCTTCCACATCAATTCCTATGCCTATTGCAGCTGCCATAGGTTCGTGAATTAAGTATACTTCTCTAGCACTTGCCATTTCTGCACTGTCTCTAACTGCTCTTTTTTCTACTTCAGTAATACCTGAAGGGATACAAATAACCATTCGAAGAGAAGGCATGAACCAACCCTTGTTTTTGTTGATCATTTTTATCATTCCCTTTATCATATGCTCAGAAGCATCGAAATCGGCAATTACACCGTCTTTTAAAGGACGAATTGTTTTAATGTTCTCGTGTGTTTTACCATACATCAACATGGCCTCTTTCCCAACTGCAATCATTTTACCTGAACGTACGTCCATTGCTACAATTGAAGGTTCATCAACAACTACTTTGTCGTTGTGTATTATTAGAGTGTTTGCTGTGCCTAAATCAATGGCAATTTCTTGGGTAAAGATGTTAAAAAGCCCCATTTATAATTATATTGTTGTTTTATTGCTTAAATTTCACACAAATATAGCCATTAAGTTGCTTAATTATTGGCTTTTTTACATTTAGTTAGAACATAAAGTATTTATGGACCTAAAATCGTCTAAACCCTTTGGTATGAAGAGTTAGTATAGGGTTGTGATTATTTAAAAGTTGGGTGGTATGAATTGCTCAAATTGCCATTAATATTTTCTAATGCTCCGCCTTAAGCGGAGAAAAGAAAACTATAAAATGTCAATTTTTACATAAACTAATAAAGCTATTATATGTAGGTTATCAACAAGATTGAAAACTAGTTGAATAAATCTTCAATTAGTATTGAAAATTCAAAAAAGCTATGCATACGACCTATCATTTAAACTCAGCACAAGAACTAAATTCGGAAATTTTGGAGGCAATAAAATCTACTTTCAAGTCAAAAGCAATTACCATTACGGTAGAAGAAAGTGAAGATGATTTTGATTTAACTGATGAAATGAAAGCAGTTTTAGGCGACCGATTAAATGAAGATGAAGGAACTTATATAAGTAGCGAAGAGTCAGTTGAAAAGCTCAATGAAAACTATAGCTAATAAAGTTGTTTAATCATTTTAAGATTACAATTTGTATTCAACTGTGATTGCTAAAACTAGTTTTTCTGGTCAGTGTTCACTTAAAATTAAACACTAATGTTTAAAATGCCTAGTTCCTGTCAACACCATAGATAGTCCTAACTCATCACACTTGTCGATACTATCCTTATCTTTAATCGAGCCACCAGGCTGAATTACAGCTGTGATACCTGCCTTAGAAGCAATCTCTACGCAATCTGGGAATGGGAAGAAAGCATCTGATGCCATTACTGCACCTTTTAAATCAAAGCCAAAGTCCCCCGCTTTTTTAATTGCTTGGTTTAATGCATCCACTCTACTAGTTTGACCAACGCCACTTGCCATTAGCTGGTTGCCTTTGGCTAATATGATAGTGTTTGATTTCGTGTGTTTCACTAGTCGATTAGCGAATTCTAGATCCTTAATTTCTGTATCAGCAGCTTTTTTTCTAGTCACTTTTTCCCAATCTGAAACAGGCGTTAATTTTGCATCTCTTTCTTGTGCTAAAATTCCGTTTAAACAGGTTTTGTACGTCCAACCTGGTAGTTGTAAGTTGTTCGACTTCAACAAGATTCTTTTTTTCTTAGACATTAACAATTCCAAAGCATCTTTATCGAAGTCTGGTGCAATTAATACCTCATAAAACAACTCATTAATTTGCTCGGCTGTTTTAAGGTCGATTGTTTTGTTAGCTGCTAGTATTCCACCAAAGGCACTTACATTGTCGCAAGCTAATGCTGCAGCCCATGCGTCGTATATGTTAGATCTAGTTGCAACACCACAAGCGTTGGTATGCTTAATTACAACAAACGTAGGTTCAGCGAATTCTGCTATCAACTGTGCAGCTGCATCAACATCTACCAAATTGTTGTATGAAAGTTCTTTACCGCTCAATTTAGTGAAAGCCTTATCAAAATCGCCGAAAAACACCCCTTTTTGGTGAGGATTTTCGCCGTAACGAAGCACTTGACCTTGAGTTTCGCTAATTTTTAATGCTGATTCAGTATCATCGCCACTAAAATAGTTGAAAATTGCACTGTCATAATGAGAACTTACATTAAATGAAGATTTTGCAAAATAACGACGGTCATCTACTGAGGTTTCTCCGTTTTTCTCGTTTAACAAGTCTAATAATTTAGGATAATCTGCTTTAGTAGCGCAACAAACTACATCCTTAAAGTTTTTAGCTCCGGCACGTATCAAACTAATACCACCAATGTCTATTTTCTCAATAATGTCTTGTTCTGGTGCTCCAGAGGCTACTGTATCTTCGAAAGGGTAGAGGTCAACAATTACTAAGTCAAGCTCAGGAATTTCGTACTCTGCCATTTGCTTCTGGTCGCTTTCTAACTCTCTACGACCTAAAATTCCACCAAAGACTTTAGGGTGTAATGTTTTAACTCGACCACCTAAAATGCTTGGGTAACCCGTTAAATTTTCCACTTCTTTAACAGGAACTCCTAGCCCTTCAATAAAACTTTGTGTACCTCCAGTGCTATAAATGGTAACGTTTAATGCATGAAGTTTTTTAACGATTTCGTCTAGGCCGTCCTTGTGAAAAACGCTAATTAATGCGTTTTTTATAGTTTTAGAACTCATTTATTCGGGTTTGTTGATCTTTTTAAGAATGTTGTAAATTGCTTTTGGGTAGTGGCAGTACTCCAGTTGGTGTACTTTAAAGGCAAGTGAATCTAAGGTTTCGCCAGTTTCAATTGGACATTCATGCTGCCCGATAATTTCTCCTTCATCATATATGTCGTTAACATAATGAATGGTTACTCCTGATCCTTTTTCGCCAGCATCTAAAACTGCCTGATGCACTTTTTTACCATACATGCCTTTGCCACCATATTTAGGCAAAAGAGCAGGGTGAATGTTTACTATTCTGCTTGGAAATGAATCGAGAATGTATTTTGGAATTAGCCATAAAAACCCAGCAAGTACAACTAAGTCAATATCTAATCGAATTAAAAGGTCAAGAACAGACTCTTCCTTATAAAACTCATTGCGACTAAAAACGTGAGTAGGGATTTCAAAATTATCTGCGCGTTCAAGCACAAATGCGTCGGAGTTGTTGCTAAGAACCAGAGTTACTTCCGCATCGTCTTTCTCATCAAGATATTCGATGATTTTCTGAGCGTTTGACCCAGAACCTGATGCAAAAATGGCTACTTTCTTCAAGGTATAGATTGATAGGGCTGCAAATATAAAATATCCCTTGGCAAATGAGCATAAAATTGTGAAATTGAATGGTCAAAAAGGCAAAAAACAGAAAAGAAAAAAATTGCACTTAAATATTGGGTGTAATCTACTTAAATACTCCTATATTTGCACTCCATTTTGCGGATATGGCGGAACTGGTAGACGCGCTAGACTTAGGATCTAGTGCCGCGAGGCGTGGGGGTTCGACTCCCTCTATCCGCACAATAAATATAGGCTGTCTGTGATTATCGGACAGCCTTAATTGTTTAAAATCAAAGAGTAATGGATATAGTTCAAGAAAAAATAGATGCTCTCAATACTATTGTAAAGGTTAAATTAACCCCAGAAGATTACAATGGAAAGATTGATGAAAAGTTAGCAGACTATAAAAAGAAAATGCAAATGCCCGGCTTCAGAAAGGGCAAAGTTCCAACTGGACACATCAAAAAATTATATGGTAAAAGCATTTTGGTTGATGAAATCAATCAAATTTTGTCGAAAAGTATAGATTCATACATAAAAGACAATAACCTGAATGTTTTAGGTCAGCCACTTCCAAAAGAAGAAGCTGAATCGGCAAATACGTGGGAGTTAGGAGAAGAATTTAACTTCGCTTATGAGATGGGTTTAGCTCCAGATATTGAAGTTTCAGTTTCTACAAAGGATAAAATCTTCAAATATGACGTTCAAATAGATTCTAAAACTTTTGACGAGCGTTTAAAAGCTATAAGAAGAAGCTACGGTAAATTCAGTGAGACTGAAGAAATTCATGATGAAGATGTATTTCAAGTTGATTTAAAGCAGTTAGATAATGAAGGAAACTTTATTGAAAACGGTATTCAACATGTAACTAACTTGCGTATGGAGCAAATTAAGGACAAGAAAGTAGTAAAAGACCTTCTTGGACTTAAAAAAGACGACGTGTATACCACTAACCTCTATAAGATGTTAGGTAAGGATACTACTAAGTTGGCCTCTTTACTTCATATTAATGAAGAGCAAGCAAAAGATGCTAAAACAGAGTTTCAGATTGTAATTCTTAAAATTTATGATATCGCTATGGCGGATGTAAATCAAGAGTTATTTGATAAAGTTTTTGGCCCTGATGAAGTGAAAACAGAAGAGGATTTTAAAGCTCGTTTAACTGAAGATTTGAAAAAAGTAATGGGTGAGCAAAGCGACAAGCAATTGGAGCTAGATATTCAAGATTATTTTATAAAGAAAATGAAAATTGAATTGCCAGATACTTTCTTGAAGAAATGGATTCGCAAAACGAATGATCCTGAAAAAGTAACAGACGAAATAATTGATTACGAATACGGTGAATTCTCTAAACGCTTAAGATGGTCGTTAATTGAAGAAAAAATAACGAAGGAGCAAAAAATAGAAGTTGGTCAAGAAGAAATTGTTGCCGTTGCCAAAGAAAAACTGTTCAATCAGTTTAAACTGTATAATCAACAAGAGCTTGATGATGAAACATTAAATCAATATGCTAATCAATTGCTTCAAGACCGTGAGCAAGTGACTCAGGTTTATGAGGAAGCTAGAAAGCAAAAGGTGTTAACTTTTGTTAAAGGTGAAATAGCAATTAAAGTAAAGCCTATTAGTTATAATGAGTTTTCTGAGTTGAAGTAATTCAATATTAAAGTTATTGAAAAGGCTCTTTGTGAAAATAAGGAGTCTTTTTTTTGTTTAAATTTATTAAACTTAGGACATAGCTCGAACTACTTTTACACAAAAAAATTTTTTTCCAATTTTATTCAAAAATGCTTGTGAAAATGTAGATGTGCATTAACTTAGCAAACAACCTTGAGGGCTTTCTGTTAATACCCTTAATACACTAGTAAAGATACAATGAATATTAAGAACGAATTTAGAAATTACGCAGTTAAACATAAGAGAATCAACAGTATGCATGTTGATAATTTTATTAGTCAAGCACAAAACCTTCCAACAAACATTACGCCTTACATTATTGAAGAGCGTCAATTGAATGTAGCATCGATGGATGTGTTTTCAAGATTAATGATGGATAGAATCATTTTTTTAGGAGATCCTATCAATGATACGATAGCAAACATTGTTCAAGCTCAGCTTTTATTCTTAGAATCTGCTGATGCAACAAGAGACATTCAAATTTACTTGAACAGTCCGGGTGGATCTGTTTATGCAGGTTTAGGTATTTATGATACCATGCAGTATATTCAACCTCATGTTGCAACAATTTGTACGGGATTAGCAGCATCAATGGGTGCGGTTTTATTGTGTGCAGGTCATGCAGGAAAACGAACAGCTCTTAAGCACGCAAGAGTAATGATTCACCAACCATTAGGTGGGGCAGAAGGTCAAGCTTCTGATATTGAAATCACTGCAAAGCAAATTATTCTTTTAAAGAAGGAACTTTACGATATTATCTCTAACCACAGTGGCCAAACTTATAAGAAAGTTGAAGACTGTTCTGATAGAGATTATTGGATGACTGCTGCAGAAGCAAAAGAGTTCGGAATGATTGATGAAGTTTTAGAGCCTCGTACAAAAACGAAGTAAAAACAAACAATTTTAGCTAAAAGCCCTTATTTTTGTAGGGCTTTTTTTATTTTAAGGAGTTTTAGTTAAATTACATAGTTATGGGAGATAAAGATCAAGGAGCATTGTGTTCGTTTTGTGGCACAGAGAAGAAGGATGCATTAATTATGATTGCTGGATTAGAAGGCCACATTTGTGATAAATGTATAACTCAAGCAAACGATATCTTAATTCAAGAAAACATCTTGAAAAAGAAAGATGCTTCTGATGGAATAAAACTTATTACTCCTCAAGAAATAACAGACCATATTGGCCTGTATGTAATTGGACAAGATGAGGCTAAAATGAATTTAAGCGTAGCGGTGTACAATCACTACAAACGTATTTTACACCAAACAACAGACGATAAAGACGATGTTGAATTGGAAAAAAGTAATGTTATCCTAATCGGGGAAACCGGAACAGGTAAAACGTTACTTGCTAGATCTATTGCTAGAGTGTTGCAAGTACCTTTTTGCATTGTTGATGCCACTGTTTTAACAGAAGCAGGGTATGTTGGTGAAGATGTGGAAAGCATTCTATCTCGCTTATTACAAGTTGCTGATTTTAATGTAGAACGTGCTCAACAAGGTATTATTTACATTGATGAGATAGATAAAATTGCTCGGAAGAGTGATAATCCTTCTATTACTCGTGATGTAAGTGGTGAAGGTGTTCAACAAGCAATGCTAAAACTATTAGAAGGCTCAGAAGTGAATGTTCCACCTCAAGGGGGACGTAAGCATCCAGAGCAAAAAATGATTACCGTAAACACTCGTAATATCTTATTTATTTGTGGTGGTGCGTTTGACGGAATTGACAAAATTATTGCTCGTAGATTAAAAACTCAAACAATAGGGTATAGCAACGATACAGAACGAGATTTAATCGACAAGGACAACATGCTTCAGTATGTAAGTCCACAGGATTTAAAAGGTTTTGGCCTAATACCCGAGCTAATTGGTCGTTTGCCAGTACTAACTCACCTAGACCCATTAGATGCTACAACTTTACTAGCAATTCTAACTCAACCTAAAAATGCTTTAATGAAGCAATATGTTCGCTTATTTGAATTAGAAGGAGTGAAGCTTACTGTGGAAAAACAGGTATTAGAGTTTATTGTTAAAAAGGCAGTAGAGTTTAAGCTTGGTGCTAGGGGATTACGTTCAATTTGTGAGGCTATTTTCCTTGATGATATGTTCCATATGCCATCGAAGAAAAATGCAAAGTCGCTTAACATTGACTTAGCCTATGCAATGAGGAAACTAGAGAAAAGTAAGCTTAAGAAATTGAAAGCGGCTTAATCAGGTAGCTAAGTACATTCTCAACTATTTAAATTAATTTTCCGTTAGTCTATTAATGCTACGAATTAAGTTGGTGATCATTTTTTCATTAATTCCAGATGAGGCACCCTAAATACATCTCTAATTATGCCATTTGAATCGATTACTTAAGTCTTGGATAACCAAAGACATTAAACGATTTTGAGACATTTCTACTTATTGAGTAATGGTCAAAATTGAAATTTTCAAAATTCTGTAGTGAATCATCTAATTATATTAAAAACACCTCTTGATTAATTAAACACAAAAATAGAGTCAACTGTATTCAGCTTATCAATTATGATAATCGTATCAACAAGTGTCACTTTATCTGTTATAGTTTCAGTAATTGTTACCGAATCTTTATCGCAAGAAATTGCACCTAAGGTTGGATACTTTGAAAAGTAGAGGAATGAGTATGGAGGTTATTTTTTTACAAATCATCCCTCCAAAAACAGAAAAGTTAGTGGACTTCGATTTATGCCGAAATCACTTCTTCAACGGCATCTTTCGAAGCAAGGTAGCGCTCAGCATCTAATGCAGCCATACAACCAGTACCTGCAGCTGTTACCGCCTGACGGTATTCATGGTCTTGAGCATCGCCGCAAGCAAATACACCTTCAACGTGAGTCTTTGCACTTCCTGGAAGTGTATTGATGTAACCAACATCGTTCATGTCAATAAAGTCTTTGAAAATATCAGTGTTTGGCTTATGTCCAATTGCTATAAACAAGCCAGTAACATCAAGCTTTTGCTCTTCTTTAGTTTGGTTGTTAATTACTTGAACTCCTTCAACACCTTTGTCGCCTAAAACTTCAAGAACTTCATGATTAAAAAGAATGTTTACGTTTTCTAGCTTTTCTAAACGATGCTGCATGGCTTTTGAAGCACGCATATGGTCTTTTCGAACCAACATAGTAACTGATTTACATAGTTTAGCAAGATATGAAGCTTCTTCTGCCGCAGTATCTCCTGCACCAACTATAGCAACATCTTGTTCTTTAAAGAAAAAGCCATCACAAACTGCACAGGCTGAAACGCCATAACCGTTTAATCTTTTTTCACTTTCTAAGCCTAAGTACATTGCAGAAGCACCGGTAGCAATTATAATTGTTTCTGCTTCAATTTCGTACTCGTCGTCTACAATTGCCTTGTGAACAGGGCCACTGAAGTCAACTTTAGTTACATAACCGAAACGAATATCTGTACCGAAACGTTCTGCTTGGTTTTTAAAGTCTTCCATCATCTCAGGACCCATAATTCCTTTTGGGTAGCCAGGATAGTTATCTACGTCAGTGGTTTGAGTTAATTGTCCACCCCATTCAATACCAGTAATCATTAATGGTTTTAGGTCAGCACGTGCTGCGTAAATAGCGGCAGTGTATCCGGCAGGGCCTGATCCGATTATCAGGCATTTAGTTTTTAGGTCTTTTTCAGCGTTCATCATACAAAAATACGAAATGTTATTCTTTGGAATTAAACCAAAGAACGGTTAAATGGTTTTATTTTGAAAGGGAAAGTTTCAATTTGTTCAATAAATGGGGTTAAGCTTTTAATAATTTACAAAAAAACCGGCCCTTCGATACATCCCGATCCTCCTGCGTCGGTCGGTACACTCCTTGACGCTCCTTGACGCTCCTTCGTCGGTCTAGGATTATCATCAGGATGACGGTTTTTTATGATATGCAAAGTTAATTCAGCCCTGCTGCACTTTTTAGCTTTGGAACTTGGATAAATTGCTTTTGGCTAGTAGCTCGCAGCTTGAAGCTACTTATTTTGTCGTTATTAACGTATCATAAAAAGATGCATAATCACTCCAAACGCCAACGCCAGAGCTTACATTGCTCTTAATTACAGTTGGGTTTGCAAAAGGACTTCCAATACTATTCACTTGATTTTCAAAAGTAATCCAAAAGTTATAATTGGGTTTCGTGAGATGAATCCACTTTACTATTATGGTGTCGCCTGCATTAAACAAGCCAAACTCATTTGCTGCAGAAGTAGTGTCTTCTCTTGAGCTACCGCTATTTAAGGGAAAACTAAATGTTGTTCCATTCACCAACAAATCATCGAACAAACTTCCAAAATCTGTATCAAAATTTTCATCACGAGTAGTTTTAGTCATTGCACGATAGTAGTTTTTAGTCAAGCCCGGCTCACTTAAAGTTATAAAGAGCTGCAGTTTTTTAGGGTTCGATTTTAATGGAACCACATACATACTATCTAAAGGAACGGGTTGCAAAACCTGAGTAGTAGCCTCAATTTTTTCTCCATCCACTTCTATTGTTAATTTATAGGTTTTGCCAGCTTCTCCAAGCATGGTTGTATTACCAAAGCGGTCAACTGCACCATAAATTGGGAAACCAATACGCTCGTCGGTGATTAGTTCTTCCGTTTGATCTCCATTGTTAAGCATCACTTTTGCATTAAATATGCCCAGTTTAGAGAATGTGCTTGAATCAATAGCGTCAAAAAAGCCTGTACCCTTTGCTAGTATAACGTAGGGGATTTCACCATTTTCTACATAGCCTTCCACTACAATAGGTGCATCTTTCTCTGGCAAGTTCAAGTCTAATTCACGTTCACATGAAGTAAAAACAACACCCAATAAAACTATATATAAAATTGCTCTTCCCATTTCTAAAATTTAAAGTTCCAAGCTACTGATGGCAAAATTCTAAAAATTCCTACCTCTTTAGCTACAGATGAAACTCCTCCCGGATCATTTATATTTCCCTGCAAGTCTAAGTAAACAATGTATTGATTAAATCGATTGTACACATTGTAAACAGAGAAATTCCAGCTCGACTCAAACTTCTTGGTTGTCTTGCCTTTTAATGTTGCACTAATATCTAAACGGTGATAAGGCTTAAATCGTAAGCTGTTTCTATAATTTTCTCCGTAATAATAAGAAGGTTGCCCTGCAATAACTACCAGGTTACTTGGGACACTATAAGCACTTCCAGAACCAAAAACAAATACCGAAGAAAAGCTCCATCTCTTGTTTAGTTCATAAGTTCCAACAACACTTGCATCATGACGGCGGTCGTAACGTGCTGGAAATTCTTCTCCAAAGTTCAAATCATCAAACTGTCTGTTTGATTTGCTCCAGGTATAGCCAATCCAACCGTTTAGTTTGCCAAATTTCTTCTTAATGAAAAGCTCTAAACCATATGAATACCCTTGTCCAAGAGTTAATTGGTTTTCAATGTTTTCGTTGATGCCTGCAGAGGTTGGGGTTTCAACAAACTCTACTAAGTTTAGCATGTCTTTGTAGTAAACCTCCACAGAAGTTTCATACTTGTCTTCATTGAAATTTCTAAAATATCCAACCGCATATTGGTTACTCTCTTGAGGTTTAATTTTTGCTGAACTCGGAATCCATAAATCTGCTGGTAAATTACCACCACCAAATGCTGCTAGGTGTAAATATTGGTAGCTAAAGGTATATGCTACTTTTATTGATGATTCCTTGTTAAGTTTGATTCGGGTTGAAATTCGGGGCTCAAAACCACCGTAAGAAGCAATTTTTTCTCCTCGTTCATAAAATTGTGTATCGGTTGGGGTTCCAACATCATCGACTTCGTATAAATCATAAGGACCAATTTGTTCGAAGTAGGAGTAACGCAATCCGGCATTAAGCTTTATTCTATCAGTTACAGTAATATCATCCTGAATGTATCCGGCATATTCGTTTGCGTATTGTTTGTTGATTTTTTCAGGCTCAAATTTAATTTCTCCAGCTTGCGCGGATGCAGAACTAGGGGTGAATATGTGGTAGGTGTAATGAGCTCCAAACTTTACATTGTTGCGAACATTTGGGAAGTATTCAAAATCCAGCTTTCCAGAATAGTCTTCCACTCCCGAAAAGAGCTTGAATTTAAAATCATTTTGCCCCGCTTCAATTTCAAATTGATAGTCGTTAAAAATAGCGGTGGTATTTAAAAACAACTTATCGCTAAACAAGTGATTCCATCTAACTGTAGCGGTGCTGTTTCCGTAAGGAAGAGAGAATGAAAAACGTCCATCTGAACCACTAAATGAAAAAACATCTCTACCAAAGTACCCGCTTGCAAATACTCTATCCTTATCCGAAAAAATGTAGTTCATTTTAGCATTTAAATCATAAAAGTAATAACCTGAGCCGTCTAAAGCGGATGAGTCTTTTGCAAATGGTTTTACCAGTTGATCAATGTATGTCCGGCGACCACTTACAATAAAGGAGCTTTTATTCTTCTGAATAGGTCCTTCCACAGTTAATCTAGAAGCTATAAGTCCAATGCCACCGGTGGCCTCATATTTTTTATTGTTTCCTTCCTTCATCTGAATATCAACAACAGAAGAAAGTCGGCCACCATAATTGGCAGGAACACCACCTTTAATTACTTTTACATCGTTTATAGCATCGGCATTAAAAACGGAGAAGAAACCTAACAAGTGACCGGTATTATAAACTGTTGCACCATCTAAAAGCACCAAATTTTGATCTGGACCACCACCACGAACATAAAAACCACTGTTTCCTTCTCCCGCACTTTGTATTCCAGGAAGAAGTTGAATTGTTTTTAGAATGTCTACTTCCCCAAAAAGAACCGGTAAGGCTTTAATTTGGTCGATATCAAGTTTGTCAACACTCATCTGAGTACTTTCGGTGTTATCCTTACGATCGGCACTTATTACCACTTCTTCAATTAAAGTAGAGTTTTCTATTAAGTCTATATTAATACGTGTAGCTGAATTTAGTTCAACTATTTGTGAAAATTCTTTATAGCCCAAATAGCTAACCTTAAGGGTATAATTTCCTTTTGGAAGAGTAATTGAAAAGAAACCATATTGGTTGGTGGTGGTGCCAGTAAAAGAGGCTGAATCATATACACTAGCACCAATCAATGATTCTCCACTTGAAGCTTCTTTCACATACCCACTTATTGTGTATTTATCTTGCGAAAACACAAAAGGAATGAGTGCTAGAAAGAAGGTGAGTGCTAAAAATCTTTTTATCATAATTTAATTACTACTCTTTGCTCAACCGATGTATTGGATTTTATGCGAAGAAAATAGGCACCAATTACCAATAATGAAGGCCCTTTTATACCTCCACAATTCCAAACCATTAGTACCGTTATTAGCCCTAAAAAACAACTCATTTTCCTAAACTATTAGACTTAAGGAATCGGAAGATCTCAAAGCGTGAATATTATGAACTATTTCAACTTTTTGAGCGATACAATTTGATATTGCCACCGTGGTAAAAATTAAAAATTAGTTTTTTCATTTATTTTTAGTTTGAAATTCAAACATAGAAATTTTATTTATCTTTTTTAAAAAGATTGATACTTTGTATTTTATTGCTTGGGTAGTTTTTCACTTTTGAGTTGTCATTTAATCGTATTGTAGCAACAAAAAAAACAGGAAATCTAATATTAATTAGATTTCCTGTTTTAAGTAAAATGAATTACAAAAGCCTTATTGTTTTAACACTTTAATACTGCCTAAAGATTG
>JBLIDK010000026.1:0-29151 GCA_047632595.1 Sphingobacteriales bacterium | reverse complement strand
TACAATGCTACCCTTGCCTCTGGATTAATTCGAACCAGTTCATTTTATGAAGTTAGTTCAGGGCGGGAGCAAAAAAGAGAGTTCTTATTCATTGAAGTGCCCGTTGGGCAAGGAACCTATAATTGGGTTGACTACAACAATAATGGAATTAAGGAATTAAACGAATTTGAAATTGCACAGTTTCCTGACCAGAGAAAATACTTGCGTGTTTTTACACCCTCAAATGAGTTTATAAATACGCAAGGAGCTGCAGTAAGCGAAGTGTTTTATATAAATCCAGCTGCCATTTTAAAGGGCAATTCAATTTTTTCTAAGGTTATATCAACCTTCTCAAATAATTTGTTTTTTCTGGTAAATAAAAAAACCACCGGACCCAAAATAGTCAGCTCATTTAATCCTTTGGTCTCTCCTTCAGCAGACAGTCTGTTAGTGACCTTAGTGAAATCGTTCAAGAACACCTTTTATTTTAACCGAACCAATCCTATTTATGGTGCCGAACTAACTTATTCAAAAAATGAAAATAAGACCTTTCTATCATCAGGTTTTGATGTAAGTAATTTAACTGAGCGTGGCGCAAGAGTTAGGTGGCGATTTATTCCAAGTACAGAGTTTAGTTTAAGTGCGGTAAAAGGCATCAATAAATTCAATTCAGACTTTTTTGTAACCCGTAGTTTCAATGTAAATCAAAATGAATTTTCACCAGTTTTTGATATACAATTGGATGATCGTTTCAACCTAATTTTGAGTTACAAGCGTAAGCAAAAAACCAACTCACAACAATTTGGAGGCGAAGAACTAAAGGCACAAAGTTTTGGACTAGAAAGCAAGTATAATTTTATTGGGAAAGGGCTTATTTCAGGAGGAGTAAACCTAATAAATAACAACTATATTGGACAAACAAACACGCCCGTAAGTTATCAATTATTAGATGGATTACAGGCTGGCACAAATTACACTTGGAATGTTTCTGTGCAACGAAACCTTAACGAAAACCTACAAATAAGCCTTAGTTACGACGGACGTAAATCCGAGGCGACTAAGGCTATAAATACTGGCTCTTTAACCGCTAGGGCTTTATTTTAACTCAAAGCTACTTTGACCCATTAAAAACTGATCGCAGTATAATTTAACAGAATAAGTTCCTTTTTCAAAACTTGAAGACTTCTGAAAATTACCACAGTATTGCTTTCCTTTATTTTGGAAATCAACTGAAACTTTTGAAGTATAAACCTTCTCTTCACCTTCACCAATAAACTTGCTACCAGTTTGGTCAGTGATAGCTTCAAGTCTTCCTAAAGGATTAAATATTTGAATATATACTGCTCGTCCTCCGGTTCCTGCTATTGGATTATCTGCAATGTTGAAACATACATTAACACCTTCTACTGTTTTAGCCCGGTCTACTTGCTTTTCTTCACCATTACTACGAGTTCGATATGGAATAGAGGTAATTTTACTTGTTTTTAATAATTGAGCTACCGAAACTTTATTATTTAGAGTAATATTTTCAGTTAATAGGTTATCTGTTTTTTGTTGCTCTACTTTTATGACCGTTTTCAAATCCTTATTCTCTGAAGTTAGTTGTTGATTTTCGGCTTTTAGAACATCAATTTCTCCTTGATACTTTTTAATGTAGTATTTCAACTGATCTATTTCATCCTTGTAGTCATCAAGCTTTTTACGATTAATTTTACCCGTCGCTAGCATTTTCTTGATTTGATCAACCTTAGATTGCAATTCAGCATTTGTAGCCATTAACGCACTGTCTTTTGTGTTCAGTTGCTCTAATGATTCATCCAAATCCAATTGCATTTCTGCCAAATCTGTTTGAAGTTCAATCTTATCTGCTTCACTTATTTCTAATTCTTTTTTGGTATCACCAACCTTTAGAAACGTAAATATATTGGTTGTAATTAAAATAATTACAAGAGCAATTAGAATGTAAATGGTGGTATTCTGGTTTTTTTGGACAGCCATGGTGCTATTTATCTGAGGTTGTTTCTTCTTCTGTGTTTTTCTCTTTTGTTTCTATCGTCTCTTCTTTCGAATTTGACTCATCAACAAAATTTAAACGCAAATCAGTAAGTATATTCGTTAGTAGTTTGGATTCGTTTTCAGTTAAATTGCCTTTCGTTTTTTCCTTAAGCATATCTAACATATCAATAGCAGCTCTAGCTTGGTCCATTTGCTTTGTAACCTTTTGGCTTGCAGGATCTACTATTTTCCCCATGCCTTGTAAAGCAGATTGGTGGAAAATTTGAATGAGTTGAAAAAAATATTGTTCGTTCTGGTCCATTATTCAATAATTTGATACAAAATTAATAAAGCTTATTGTTATTCAATCATTAATCTCTTAGTTAATAACTTTTAACTCATACCTTTATTCTAAGATGGCAACAAAATTAAGTGTAAATATTAACAAAATTGCAACGATTAGGAATGCTCGTGGCGGTAATAAACCTTACATAATGCAATTTGCCCTTGATGCAGAGCAATTTGGCGCCGAAGGCATAACGGTTCACCCTCGACCAGATGAACGACACATTCGTTACAAAGATGTTTACGACTTAGCACCGGTTTTAAAAACTGAATTCAATATTGAAGGCAATCCGACTCCCGACTTTCTTGACTTAGTTTTAAAAGTAAAACCAGCTCAATGCACCTTGGTTCCTGATAGTCCTGAGGTGCTTACCTCCAATGCTGGCTGGAACACCAAAAAACACCTTAACTTTCTTAAGGATGTCATTCAAAAACTTAAAGACAATGGCATTCGTTCTTCCATTTTTATTAATGCAGATGTAGAAATGATAAATTACGCTGCAGAAACAGGTACTGATCGGATAGAATTATACACAGAATCGTATGCTGCTCAATTTAAAGATAACAAGGAAAAAGCCATTGAACCTTTTGTAAAAGCAGCGGAAAAGGCTCATGAATTAAAATTAGGTATTAATGCAGGTCACGACTTGGACCTTGACAATTTATTTTACTTTTCTCAAAACATTCCCAATTTATTGGAAGTCTCAATTGGCCACGCCTTAATTTCTGACGCGCTTTATTATGGAATTCAGGATACGATTGAACTTTATAAGCAGAAGTTAAAATAAAACTAGTCATCCTGAGAAGATTCCTAGACCGACGTAGGACCCGTCAAGGAGTGATTTTTGATGAGGAACGAATAAAAAAATAGTATCGAAGGGGCAGGTTTTACGGTTGAGATTTTAAACTAAAACAGACCTTACTATACGTTTTGAAGCACTCCGCGAAAAGCGAATCGATACAAAACACTTAAGATGATTATTTACTGCATTGGACAAATAGCTTTCAGCTATTTCCATTGCACTTTTATGCTTTTTTCTATTGACAATAGTAAAGCTTTTCGGTAACTTTGCGTACATTTTTAATAACTATTCCAACCTTAGAATATGAAATTGGATTTTGAAAAAGAACAGTTTGACATTCGTCACATTGGTCCTGATGCGAAAGAAGTAAGTGAAATGCTAAAAGCAATTGGCGTATCCTCTGTAGATGAGCTAATTGACCAGACGATCCCTAAAAAAATTAGAAGTCAAAAACCGCTTGACTTAGATGAGCCTTTAACCGAGCATGAGTACTTGGATAAAATTGAGCGCATCGGCAAAAAGAACAAAATATTTAGAAATTACATCGGAATGGGCTACTACAATTGCTTCACGCCAAGTGTAATTCTTAGAAATGTAATGGAAAACCCGGGTTGGTACACTCCTTACACCCCTTACCAAAGTGAAATAGCCCAAGGTAGACTTGAAGGTTTATTAAACTTTCAAACAATGGTAATGGATTTAACCGGAATGCCTATTGCCAATTCTTCTCTTTTAGATGAAGCAACTGCTGCTGCCGAAGCAATGGCAATGCTTTACAGCAAAAAGAAGAACAAGACAGCTACAAAATTCTTCGTTTCTGATAAGACTTACAACCAAACTGCTGATGTTTTAAAAACACGTGCTGAGCATTTCGGAATTGAAATCGTACTTGGTGATTTACAAACATTTGTTCCTACAGATGAATATTTTGCGGCCTTAGTTCAATATCCAGATGCAAATGGAGAGGTTAAGAATTTCAAAAAACTAAGAGCTGATTTAGACAAAGTGGGTGCTTACTTAATCGTTGCAGCCGATTTAATGTCGTTAGTACTTTTAACACCTCCCTCAGAATTTGGAGCAGATGTAGTAGTGGGTACGACTCAACGTTTTGGAATTCCTTTAGGATTTGGTGGACCGCATGCTGCTTATTTTGCAACTAAAGATGAGTTTAAGCGAATTATTCCTGGAAGAATTATTGGTGTTTCATTAGATTCCAATGGAAACCCAGCCTTGCGAATGGCTTTACAAACTCGTGAGCAACATATTAGAAGAGATAAAGCAACATCAAATATTTGTACAGCTCAAGCTTTGCTTGCCAACATGGCTGCTTTTTATGCTATTTATCATGGTAGTGTAGGTTTAAAACGTATTGCAACTCGAATTCATAGTTTTGCCTCTCTAGTAAATGATGCGGTAACCGGATTTGGTTATACTCAACTTAACACAATTTATTTCGACACGATAAAGTTTGATTTAAAAGGTGCAGGAGTATCTGTAAAAGACCTAAGAAAGGTTGCTGAAAAGCATGAAATTAACTTATGCTATTTCAAAGATGGTACTGTTGGTGCATCGTTAGATGAAACCAGTAATGGCCCACAAACTTTAGAGCTAATTCAAGTATTTGCAGAAGCAGCTGGTAAAAAATACACCATTGAGGAGTACAAAATAACCTATGCAAAAGCGAGTGGAGTTCTAAGAAAAGAGCATCTTCGTTCTGATGAAGTTTTAACTCACGAAGTATTCAATACTCACCATTCAGAAACTGAAATGATGCGTTATTTGAAGTACTTGGAGAATAAAGATCTTGGGTTAAACACTTCTATGATTCCTTTAGGTTCCTGTACCATGAAGTTAAATGCAGCAACAGAAATGATTCCGGTTACTTGGCCAGAATTTTCAGCCTTGCATCCATTTGCTCCAGAAGATCAAACCAAAGGTTACTACGAAGTTTTTAAGGAATTGAACCATGCACTTTGTGAAATCACTGGCTTTGCAGAAATAAGTTTACAACCAAATGCGGGTGCTCAAGGTGAGTATGCAGGTCTTTTAGTTATAAAAGAATACTTAAGAAGTAAAGGTGAAGGCGATCGTAATGTTTGTTTAATTCCTGCTTCAGCCCATGGCACAAACCCTGCAAGTGCTGTTATGGCCGGAATGAAGGTAGTTGTTGTAAAATGTGATGAGATGGGTAACATCGACATGACTGATTTAACTACGAAAACAGAATTGCATAAAGATAAACTAGCAGCATTAATGATTACTTACCCAAGTACTCATGGAGTTTTTGAAGATAGTGTAGTTGATGTTTGTAACCTTATTCACGAACATGGTGGGCAAGTTTATATGGATGGGGCCAACATGAATGCTCAAGTTGGACTTACTTCTCCAGCAATTATTGGTGCAGATGTTTGTCACCTTAACTTGCACAAAACATTTTGTATTCCACATGGCGGCGGCGGCCCAGGTATGGGGCCAATTGGGGTTGCTAAACATTTAGCCCCTTTCTTACCAACTCACAGTATTATTAAAACAGGTGGTGAAAAAGGAATTTCTGCAATTTCTGCAGCTCCATTTAGCAGTTCAAGCATTTTACTAATTTCTCACGCTTACATTATGATGATGGGTAGTGAAGGGCTTACAAATGCAACTAGAATGGCAATTATCAATGCAAATTACATTGCAGCAAGGTTAAAAGGTCATTTCAACATCTTGTACACCGGTGAAAACGGAAGGATTGCCCACGAAATGATTATCGATTGTCGCTCATTTAAACAATCCGCAAATGTTGAAGTAGAAGATATTGCTAAGCGCTTAATGGATTATGGTTTCCATGCACCAACGGTTTCTTTCCCTGTTGTTGGAACTTTAATGATTGAACCAACTGAAAGTGAAGACAAGGGTGAAATAGATCGCTACTGTGACGCTCTAATAAGCATAAGAGAAGAGATTAAAGCTATTGAGACAGGAACCATAGATAAAGAAGACAACCTGCTTAAAAACGCTCCTCACACACAAGAGTTCATTACTAGTGATTCTTGGGACAAGCCATATACTAGACAAGAAGCTGCTTTCCCACTAACTTGGTTAGCTCAGCATAAGTTCTGGCCATCAGTTGCTCGAATTGATAACACGTATGGAGATCGTAATTTGGTTTGTAGCTGTCTACCATTATCCGAGTACAGCGATGAACGTGAGCTAGAAGTTATCTAGATTATCAAATCACTAAAACTAAAAAAACCCCAATCATTGTTAAGATGATTGGGGTTTTGTTTTGGTTAAAACTGTGATTTAGTTCACAACTAATTGTTGAACAAATCTATCTTTTCCAACCATTAAATTAATAAGGTATTGTCCAGAAGGAAGCTTTCCAGTATTCACAGTAAGCTGTGCTTTACCAGCTTTTAGCATTCCTAAATCCATTTTAGCAACCGTTCTACCCGTTAAATCAATTATTTCAAGGCTTCCAGCCGCAGCATTTGTAACTACTGCTTCAAGTCTAACTTCCGACCCTCTTGAAATAGGATTTGGATACATTGAAGACTCAGCATTGTTTGTATAACTAGGTAATGATACTGTGAAACAAGTAGCACAACTTAATAAAAATGCTACATCTAAATTTTCTACTTGTGCATGACGATTTCCCGTATAACGTGTTCCTAAATTACCTAATAATGTGTTACTAGTAATTCTCATTTCAGCACTATCTGCACTATCAACTTTTACCATTTGAGAGTATCTGATTCCATCATCAGCAGTGTAAGTATCATTAAACTCTCCTTCATTAAATATTGGTAATTGACCATTTCCTTGGTCTTCAAATGCCCTAATTTGTGCAAAATTGAACCCTGAAACGTTCTCAATTGCTTTTGGAGTTCTTACGATTGCACTTCTATATACTTTAGTAATTGTACTGTCAATAGTAGTTACCGTATCAATTTGATCTGGAGTATAAGATATACTGTCATTAACTATAGTTGCAACACCATTTGTCGGACTAGTAAGAATAGCCACAGTTAAAGCATCATCCTCAGGGTCGATATCATTGTCTAGGGCATTCATCACACTAATAATACTTTGAGCTAACTCGTAATTTCTGTTACTCGCAATTGGCTTTAATGCAGTTAAAGGAGTATCTACAACAGTGATAAACACGGTGGCAGTATCTAATTTTGTTAAATTAGATACACTGTATGTAAAGAAGTCTGTTCCTACAAATGAAAGACCCGGTGCATAACTAATGCTATCTGATCCAATAACTGTTGCAGTTCCATTTGTCCCATCAACAATAACTTCAATGGTATTCAAAGCAAGATTATCTGGATCGGTATCATTGTCCTGAACATTTACAATCATTGTGGAATCTCTTAGAATTGTAAAATGGTCATCAACAGCATTTGGAGTTCCAGCAACTGGTGAAGTTACTTTAATGTATATCCATGCAGTATCTAAATTTACTCCATCACTAATTTCATATTCAATACTGTCAATTATATCTGCTGTAATAGTGTTAAAAACAGTGTCAGAATTTGTTTGAACTCGTCTAGTACTATCGGTTACAGTGCCAACAACTGAACGAGTTACATTATGATGATCAAAACCTGGAACAAATGAATATCCCAAGCCAGCTAGGTTACCAGCGGTTACAGTTGCACCAACGGATGATTTAAAGTCAAATTCCGCTCCGTTATTTGTTGCAAAAAAAGCACTATCTAAAAGTAAATCATTTACAACTTTAGTTGACATATTTATAGAATTACTAGCAGCATTGTAAGGAATAAGGTTTACTGGCAAAGTATCAACCATATAAACAAGACTTACAAGAATATCAAATGTTTGATTTGAGTCTGTAAAGAAAACCTTGTAAAAAGTGTCTGTTGAGTTATTAAATGCTTCAACTCTAAACGTATCAATAATTAAAGTACTAAGTGTTTCAACAACATTAGAGTCTACAATAATTTTTTTATTGTGAATCAAAGTATCATAAGTAGTGCCTCCTGTGCTAACTACTGGAGCATTGTCTGTAGTATCAATTGTGTTATTTACAGCAAATTTGTTGTATCGATTAATATTTCTGTTATATCTAAATGGCACAGAAACTGAATCAACACTATACTCATTGTCGTCTTTAATAACAATATCAGCAGGCCCACCAGTGGTATAAACGAATGCAGTTGGGTCAAGCACAGTGGCTAAATAATGAGTAAATACTCTATCAATCTTATTGCTAAAATTGAATAAAATTGAATCTTGAAAAACAGGAACATCTTTATAGATTTGGGGATCAGCAAGGGTTTTACTATGGTTATACCATCTAGAACCACCTACTTTTGAAGTTTTGTTTGCTTGCCTAACTGCATTTTCTTCAATTGTTAGTCTTGGTTCATCTTGTGTTTGTTGAGCCAAAATTGGACTAACAACAAGGGATAATGCTAAAGCACAAATTGTTAAAGTTGCTCTCATATTCAACGTGTATTTATTCTTTCTTTTATAAGAAAATTATTCTTCTAAAATAGGGGATATATTTCAAATATCCCCTATTCATTTAAATTAAGGCATTACAATTAATCTAATTGTGGATTTCTGACCATTTGATTCAACAGACACAATATTCATCCCAATTGGTAATTGTTCAGTTTCAATGTCTATTTCAAAACTACCATTTCTATTTAATAATCCTGACTTACGACTTACCAATTCTCCAATAGGACTGTATATTGAAATAGTTAAATCACCACTGTTGTTAAATTGAATAGGAAGAGTTACTACGCTACCCTTATCAACAGGATTTGGGTAAGCATTCTGTAACTCAAAAGAAATTCCTTCTTCCACACTTGAAATAAAACAAGTTTGACAGGTTATTACATGAAGAATATCTAAATTTTCAGTTCCCAAAGTGTCATCTCTTCCATATCTTGGAACTAAACGTCCAAAGAAACTAGTACCGTGGCTTTGATGAGGTATATTGTAATAGCTATTTTCACCAGCTTCAAATGCACCTACAAAATCACCTCTATTGTAAATAGGATAAGTATATCTTCCATTTTCTTCATATGCTTCTACTCTAATATTATTATAGTTGTCAATTGTATCAAATTTCGGGATACGGTTTATCTCAAAACCAGATTGGGTAAAGTAATTTGTAATAAAATTAATAATAGAATCTGCATTATCTGCTTGGTTTCTTACGATTACAGTATCATAGGTAATATCCAAAGTGTCATCAACTGCATCTTTAGCCACATTCACTAGGTAATTGTCAAATCCGGGGATGAAACTGTAACCAACTACCACTAACCCTGCAGCATCAATTTCCATTGGCCCAGTTGGAGTACCACTAAAGCCCAGTGGCACTTTGTTTAAAGCATTCAATTCAAAATGTGCACTATCTAGTACAACTTTGTATTGAACTTTATCATTCGCTATCATTGTGTTGGTATTACGATCGTATCTAATGTTTTTAAAGAACACTGTGTCGTTACCAGGATATGCTTCTGAAACATTCACATTAAAAACATTGCCTTCAATAAAAGTATCTATCAAATTGCTTTTATCGTTATCATTAAATATTTCCACTAGTAGTGTATCAGCAATCAACGTATTAATTGTATCAATAACTACTGAATCGCGAATTACATAGTTGATGGTAAAAGTATCAACAGCTCCACTCGTCATAGAAACGGTATCCTGCGTTATGGTATCAGTAGATAAACTTGAATTTTCGTATTTATCGTAACGATTGTTTTCACGCAAGTATGCAACATAAATTTCAATTGAATCTAAGCTATAAGGATTTTTATCGGTTACATAAATACCAGAAGTAGAATTAAATTCATCACTTTGAGAAAAGGGCAAACTTGCAGGATCGAAAATATTCGCAAAATAAAATGCTCTAACATTTCTTTGACCGATGAAGTAATCTCTTCTTAATGTATCCGGAAAGATATCCACATCAAAATACTTATTACCTCCATAAAGCTCAGCCATAGTTGCACCATAATTTAATGCTCTGGTACCACCAGGATTTGTTTTATTTAAGGAAGATTGTCTTTGTTCCAAACGTATTTGGCCAGTTGTTTTACCCTTGTTTTGTTCTGAAGTTGTGGCTTGGCTTTTTACTGAAAAAGTAAAAAAACCAATTAAAATTAAGCTCAGTAGTATAGTTTTTTGCATAGTATATGTGTGTGAGGTAGACTCTAAATGTAACAATAATATTGCATTTCTAAATATTTAAACAAATTTTGTTTCAAATTCTTTAAAGAAAAAAGTCCACTCACTCGCCTAATACGAACAAATGGACTTTTTATATGCACTTGCCTTGGGCAAATGCAATTCATTTTTTGTTTCTCTTTTAAGGCATTACTACTAATCGAACAATAGCTTTCTGACCATTTGATTCTACTGAAACAATGTTCATACCAACTGGTAATTTGTTGGTTTCTATCTGTAATTCAAAATTTCCATTTACAGTAATTGAGCCCGTTTTTTCACTTACAAGTTTCCCTAAGGAACTGTATACTGAAATACTTAAATCACCAACATTCTTAAATTGAATTGGTAAAGTAACTAACTCCCCTTTTTGGATTGGATTAGGATAGGCGTCTTTTATTTCAAAAGACATTCCTTCTTCAATTCCTGAAATCAAACAAGTTTGACAACTAACAATATGTGATATATCTAGATTTTCGATAGGCTCTTGTTCATTTTGGCTATATCTAGGCTCCAATCTTCCAAAGAAACTTGATTGAACAGAATCAGGAATTTCGTAAAAAATATTCTCCCCAACTGAATAACCATTAGAAAATTCACTTGCAAAGTAAATAGGATAGTTATCTCTTCCTTGTTCTTCATAGGCCTCAACCTCTAAACTATTGTTTTGACTTACTGAATCTGGAAATGAAGTACGTTCTGTATTAAACCCTCTCTGAGTAAAATAAGTCACTGTATAAGTAAAAATCGAATCTGCATCGCCTGCTTGGTTTTGTAAAATTACTGTATCATAACCAATATTGGTTGTATCGTCTACTGCTACTTTTGTAATTTGAACAGAATAATCGTCAAACCCAGGAATAAATGTATAACCTACTGCTACAAGTCCATCTGCATCAATTTTCATTGGCCCTGTTGGTGTCCCACTAAATCCCATAGGTAAAATTTGTAAACCATTCTGTTCATAATATGTGCTATCTAATATAACCTTGTATTGAACCTTTTCCGTTGCAACCATAGTATTGGTAAAACGATCATACCGAATGTTCTTAAAGAAAACAGTATCATGATCCGGGTACACCTCTGATATATCCACATCAAAAGCAATCCCTTCTACAAAAGTGTCAATCAAGTTACTCTTGTCATTATCATTAAATATTTCTACAAGCAAGGTGTCAACAATTTTTGTATTGATAGTATCAATTACTATTGAATCACGAACTATAAATTCAATGTTAAACGTATCTGCTGTTCCACTTGACGTTCCCACTGTGTCTTGCGAAATTGTATCCATACTTAAGCTTGACGTTTCGTATTTCATGTAACGTTCTTTATTTCTTAGGTATCTCACATAAATCTCTATTGAATCCAACGAATAGGCATTCTTATCAGTGACATAAATTCCAGAAGTACCATTAAATTCATCAGCATTTTTAAAAGTTTGAGCTGCGGCATCAAATAAATTTGCCAAATAAAAGGTGTAAATATTTCCCAAACGACCACCAAAAAATTCTCTTTTTAAAGTGTCTGGAAAAATTGGAACATCACTAAATTTAATTCCTCCATAAAGCTCATCCATTAATGCTCCATAATTTAAAGCTCTTTTCCCACCAGCGTTGTTTATACTAAGTGACTCTTGTCTTAACTCTAAACGTTTCTGCCCCAAAGTTTTTTCTCCTTTTGGCAATGGCGATAGCGCTTGGTTTTGCGCCGAAATAGTGCAGAATGCAAAAATGATTGTGCTAAATAGTATAATTTTTTTCATAGGTGTATTTATTAAAATAGATTCTAAAGTAATAATAATATTGTCATAAATAAAAACAGCTATTCAGATTTATTTCTTAATATTCAAAAATATTAACTGATAAGAATATTCCAAAAAGAACTTAAAATTATTACTTGGCAGTAGTTAATAAGCTTAAAAACTCGAAATAAAATCAAAAAAAAACCAGAGAACAAAATTTCTCTGGTTTTTTTAAATTTAAAATTAAAAAGTCAATACAATATCGATGACTTTCTAGCAATTGTTTTAGTTAGTAACAATTAATTTTTGTGATTGGCTTATTCCACCTGAATTCATATTTATCATATAAACACCTGTTTCTAAAAGGTCTGTTTTTATTGATAAAGTCATATCTCCTAAAACTTTAGGCGTTTCAAATGACCTTACAACAGCTCCTAATGAATTAGTAACTGTAACAAGCATTGGACTACCATTGTCAATTGCCTTAATGTTAACTTTTGCCTCGTTACCTTTTACAACTGGGTTAGGATATAAAACACTTGTTTCGAAAGTTGATTCTGCAACTTTTCCATCAATTGATGTACTAAAACAAGAATTACAACTAATTAAAAAGAATACATCATGATTTTCAATTTGCTGTGTATTAGTAGTCTCATACCTGCTAGATAATCTAGGGTTTATATCGTTAGTATATAAAGATGTATTAGGCGCATAATATGAATTGTTCCATTCACCTTTATAATATAATGGATCTGAACCCTGACCGTTTTCTTCAAAGCTATTAAATTGAATAGAATTATGAGATTCAATTTCATCTGGAACATTTAAAGTTACAACCGCAGTAACTTCATAAGTAGTTACAACTGTAGTATCCAATACATAAACTGAATCTGCGTCATCCGCTAGGTTTCTTATTGTATCTCTTGCTGTTTCCGTTTTTACTAAAGTTCTAGCAGTATCAAAAGCAACACTTTGATTATATGCAAAACCTGGTTTGAATCCAAATCCAAAGGCAACTAATAATCCTGCATCTACTTCAACATTGGCTTCCATTCCGAATTCGAAATAAGGTCCTGATTCAGCACCACCACCTGTAAATAGTGCTGGCAACAAACTATCTGCGGCAAATACACTATCTAAAGTTACTTCTTGAGAAACAACGTTTGGCCAATTAACAGTTCTATTTACCTTATCAAACGGAATGTTTTTAAAAAAAACAGTATCCTCACCATAACGCTCTGAAACAGTTCCAGAAGCAGTTACACCTGTTACATTTCCTGTTTGGAATTTAGAATTTGTAGTTTCATAAAACACTTCTGTATAAAATGTATCCACAATTGCCTTTTTTCCAATTAAAAGATTAATTGTATCGGCATTTGTGATGTACCTTACATACGCAGAGTCATGTGTTGTGCCAGCAATAGTGTCATAATCAGCAGTGTCAACCGCTGTTTCTAATGTGTCTTGAGAATAAACAGCTTCAGTTTCTTGATTTCTAAGATACTGCGTATTCATAAATACTGAATCCACCATATAAGCATTTTTATCAGTAATATACAAATCATTTTGACCTGTATTACCCAAATTTTGATCCGCTTGTAAACTAAAAATTTGAGAAGTTGGATCTAGTAAGTTTGCAACATAATGAATAAATACAGTCCCTCTTGAACCACCAAAATCTCTTCCAATTGTGTCATAAAAAACAGGTACATCAACAATATTAGAACCTACGATACCAACATCTTGGTTTGCTCGTCCATAGTTATACGCTCTATTACCTGGTGCTTCTGAACTTTTAGAAGACTTTTTTAACTCGTCCTTATTAATTTCAACACCTTGAAATTGTTGTGTATTTTTTGTGTTTATTGTCGCATTTTGACCAATAACCAATGTTGCTGATAGCCCAATTATTAAGGCAAAAAGTGTTAATTTTCTTTTCATTTCTAAAATTTTAATTTGTCTGATTTGAGCAATTTACTCTTTTAATAATACTAATCTCTTCCTAGTTTACTATTAAACTTTTGGTTACTTGATTTCCATCAGCATTAAAGTTAATGAAGTATATTCCTTTTTTTAAGGACTCTGTTTTTATTAATTCCAGAACCACAAGAAACAAAATTAATTGAAATATATGATAAAAGAGTACTAAAAACTCGAAATTTTGCATCAAAACAGAGAAAAATTGTTTTTTAACTCTCAAAACCGCAATTTTAGCAAACAGAACCAATTCAATTAAATGTCAAAAAGCTGGAAAAAAATAAAGCCAATTCAAAACGGAAATTTCAATAAATACTCAGGTATATTAGAGTCTGTTCTATTGGAAAACCGTGAAATTTTTAATGATGATGATGCTAAGAAATTCTTTAATCCAAGCTTTGACAACCTTGAAAGTCCTTTTGTTATGAAGGACATGAAAAAGGCAGTTATGCGTATTGAAAAGGCTCTTAAAAACAAGGAACATATTATGGTTTATGGAGACTATGATGTGGACGGAACCACTTCTGTTTCATTAATATATAATTATTTTAAAAACTACCATAGTAATATCACCTATTACATTCCAGATAGATATACTGAAGGGTATGGCGTTTCTATTCAAGGAATAGATTATGCAAAGTCACAAGAGGTTACTTTAATGATAATATTAGACTGCGGTATTAAAGCATTAAAGCAAATTGAACACGCAAATTATTTGGGAATAGATGCTATAATTTGTGATCATCATCGTCCAGGTGAGACCGTACCAAAAGCAGTTGCAATTCTCAACCCTAAGCAAGTTGATTGCCCATATCCATACAAAGAATTTTCTGGGTGTGGAATTGGTTTAAGATTGGCGCAAGCTTATGCTGAGCACATGAAACTAGATGCACGTTTGGCAAATCAAGGTCTAGACTTAGCCGCAACTAGTATTGCAGCTGATATAGTCCCTATTACCGGAGAAAATCGTGTTTTTGCACATTTTGGCCTGATTAAAGTTAATAAAAAGCCCTCTTATGGTCTAAATGCTTTGCTCCAAATTGCTGGCCAAACCAACCCTATCTCATCAATCGAAGATTTAGTATTCAAAGTGTCTCCTAGAATTAATGCTGCGGGAAGAATGATTCACGCATCAAAGGCGGTCGATTTATTAACTTCAGTAGATAATATAACTGCAAAAGCTATTGCAAGTGAAATCAATGATTTAAATACGAGTAGAAAGGATGTAGACAGCAGCATCACAACCGAAGCACTAGACATTTTAAAAAAGGAGAAATATTACGACAAGAAAAAAAGTACGGTAATAGCCAAAGCAGATTGGCATAAAGGGGTTATTGGAATTGTTGCTTCTCGATTAATAGAGCAATATTATAGACCAACAATTGTTTTCACCATATTAAACGGTTCTGCAACAGGGTCAGCACGTTCAGTAAAAGGTTTTGATATTTACGCTGCAATACATGAGTGCGATGATTTAATTGAAAATTGGGGTGGCCACACTTTTGCTGCCGGATTAACCATCAAAACCGAAAATCTTGAAAAATTTAAAGTACGCTTTGAAGAAGTGGTTGCCAAATCCATATCTCAAGCGCAACAAATTGAAACCTTGTTGTATGACGAAGAGCTTACTTTAGACCTCATAGATTCTAAGCTTATAAACGATTTAAAAAAGTTTGAGCCTCACGGACCGGGAAACATGAAACCTTTATTTATATCTAAAAATGTACAAGTACCTCCAAAGGGAGCAAAAAGCATAGGAACAGATAAAGCCCATTTAAAGTTTAAAGTTGTTCAAAACGACATTGAAATTGACTGCATTGCCTTTGGCTTGGGCAATATGGCCGATGAAATAATGAATGCAAAAGGTATTGATATTTGTTATACAATAGAAGAAAATCACTGGAATAACACAATTACTACTCAATTGAACGTAAAGGATATTAAATTAGCGCCAGATGAAAGAACTTCGAGCTGAAAATTTAATTAAAAGGTATCAAAAAAGAGCGGTTGTAAATGACGTGTCTTTTTCTGTTAAACAAGGCGAAATTGTTGGGCTATTAGGGCCAAATGGTGCTGGTAAAACCACCTCATTTTACATGATTGTGGGTTTAGTTAAACCTGATGAAGGAAATGTGTTCCTAGACAAAATGAACATTAGTCAGTTGCCAATGTATAAACGAGCTCAGTTAGGCATTGGTTATTTAGCACAAGAGGCTTCGGTTTTTAGAAAACTTTCTGTTGAAGATAACATTAAAGCTATATTGGAAATGACTCCTCTAAGCAAAGAAGAGCAACGAGATAGACTGGAAAACCTAATCGACGAATTTAGTCTTCACAAAGTTCGAAAAAACAGAGGTGATTTGTTATCTGGAGGTGAACGAAGAAGAACAGAAATTGCTCGAGCCTTATCGGTTGACCCAGACTTTATTTTATTAGATGAACCTTTTGCCGGCGTTGACCCAATTGCTGTTGAAGAAATTCAAACAATTGTACGAAGGCTAAAAGAGAAAAACATTGGCATCTTAATTACCGATCATAATGTTCAAGAAACTTTAAGCATTACAGACAGAACCTACCTATTATTTGAAGGTAAAATTTTAAAGTCTGGAACTGCCAAAGAATTAAGCGAAGACGAACAAGTTCGGCGAGTTTACCTTGGCAAAAACTTTAAGCTTAAAGAAACATTATAAAGCACCTTTTCCTTGTAAAAAATGAGAATTGTAAATTCAGTTGTAAGTTGGGTGATGAAAAAAAGGATTCACCAGATTGAACTATTCATGAAGTACCCCCACGAGGTGCAAGATGAGTGGAGAAAAAATCTAATATACGATGCTAGAAATACTGAATGGGGCAAAAAATACGATTATAGCTCCATTAATACTGTTAAAGATTTCAAAAACCGAATACCAATTCAGAATTACGAAAGTCTTGAACCTTACATACAAAAATTACTTGACGGAGAACAGAACATTTTATGGCCATCTGAGATAAAATGGTTTGCGAAGTCAAGCGGAACAACCTCAAACAAAAGCAAATTTATTCCAGTAAGCAACGAGAGTCTTGAAGAATGCCATTTTAAAGGCGGCAAAGACCTTTACTGCCTATATGTTAACAATCGTCCTGATGCTAACTTATTTTCTGGAAAATCACTTGTTTTGGGCGGCAGTCATAAAGTAAATAAAACTAAAGATCAAAGTTACTATGGTGATTTAAGTGCTGTAATTATTAAAAACTTGCCTTTTTGGGCAGAATATGCCCGAACGCCTGACTTATCAATTGCCTTAATGGATAATTGGGAGGAAAAAATTGAAGCCATGGCAAGAGCAACAATGGATGTTGATGTTACAAGTTTAGCTGGAGTTCCTACTTGGACCTTAGTACTAGCCAAAAGAGTAATGGAATTAAAAGGTGCGTCTAACTTAAAAGAAGTGTGGCCAAATCTAGAGCTTTATGTTCATGGGGCAGTAAGTTTTAACCCTTATCGAGAGCAATTTAAAGAGTTAATTCCTGATGATGACATGTATTATTTGGAAACATATAATGCCTCTGAAGGATTTTTTGGTTTGCAAGATCAAAGTAATTCAACTGAAATGCTTTTGATGTTAGACTATGGCATTTATTATGAATTTATCCCAATGGATGAGATTCATAAAGACTTTCCAAATTCTTTAACTCTGACCGAAGTTGAGCTCAATAAAAATTATGCTGTCGCTATTAGCACAAATGCTGGCTTATGGCGATATATGATTGGCGATACTGTTAAATTTACTTCGTTAAGTCCTTATCGCATACAAGTTACTGGTCGCACAAAACATTTTATAAATGCTTTTGGTGAAGAAGTAATTATTGACAATGCAGAAAAAGCATTAAGTGTTGCCTGTAAAAAGCATGGTGCCATTGTAGCCGATTACACTGCTGGCCCAATTTATTTTACTGACATTCGTCAGGAAAAAGGAGGACATGAGTGGATTATTGAGTTTGAAAAACCACCTCAAAATTTACATCAATTTACTGTTGACTTGGATCACGCATTGTGTGAAGCAAATAGTGATTATGATGCTAAGCGCAAAAATGATATTGCTTTATCTCTACCTAGAGTTCATTCGGTTCAAAAAAATACCTTTTACAATTGGCTTAAATCAAAGGGGAAACTTGGCGGCCAACATAAAGTTCCAAGGTTAAGCAATAACCGTGAATACCTTGATGAAATTCTAGAACAGATTACTGTTAAGTAGTTTCTTTTTTTGGGATTACTAAGGACAGTACAACACTCAACCCAAGAATTAATGCAATTATTAAAAGAGAATGATTTGTTGTAAAACCAAGCTCTTTTAAAGGATGGTGTGCAAGCATTTTTGCTCCAATAAAAACCAATAGAATTGCCAATCCAGATTTTAGGTAGTGAAACTTATCCATGACGTTCATCAACAAGAAAAACATCGAGCGTAGTCCAAGAATTGCAAAAATATTAGAGAAAAATACCACATATGGATCCTTAGTAATTCCAAATATGGCAGGAATTGAGTCCACTGCAAAAATCAAGTCGCTAAACTCAACAACCAACAAAACTAAAAACAGCGGAGTGACAATTAGTTTGCCATTTTCTCTAAACCAAAAATGCGAGTCTTTATATTCCTTGGATACCGAGAAAAACTTACTGGCTATTTTAACCACTGGATGATTAGCTGTGTCCACTTTTTCTTCTTTTTTGCGATGAATGAACATCATAACCCCAGAATAAATTAAAAATGCACCAAAAACATACAAAATCCAAGCAAACTCACTAATCAAAGCTGCGCCTAAAAAAATGAAAATAAATCGCATTACCACAGCACCTAGAATTCCCCAGAATAAAATCTTATGATAGTATTTTTCTTGAACCCCAAAGGCACTAAATATTAGGAGGATTACAAAGATATTATCAACGCTCAAGGCATATTCAAGTAAATACCCTGTAATAAACTCGGTAGACAATACATTTAAATAGAGCTTTAAATCACTTGCATAATCACCACTTAATGTCAACACATGCTCATATTTGCTAACTACAGCTAGCAATTCATCCATGTTACTAATACCGTGAAGTAAATTCCCATTAAATCGTATAAAAAAGAAGAACCCTAGAGCTAATGAAACCCATAAGGCGGTCCAAGAAAGGGCTTCCTTAAAAGAAACAACATGGTCTTTCTTATTAAAAACACCCAAATCCAAGGCCAAAAAGAATGCAATTAGCAAAGCAAATCCTCCAAAAAAGAATATTTCTCCTGGCATTTTTATTTCTTTCTTTTTGTTGTATACAAAATTAGCTCTTTGAAACTCTCTGAAACTTCATTTTGTCCAATATCTTTTAACAATTCAAGTGCTTTGTCAATGTAGGTGTTCATTACAGTTTCACTATAGTCTACTCCCCCTTTTTCATTTACAAAACGGATAACTTCGTTAATATCATTTACGCTGTTACTTTCAGATTTAATCAATTTGATTATTCTCTTTTTTTCAGCAGAACTAGCATTGTTAAGAGCGTAAATTAAAGGCAGAGTTGCTTTCTTTTCCTTAATATCAGTTCCTTTTGGTTTACCAATATCGTCGGTACCAAATTCAAAAATATCATCTTTAAGTTGAAATGCCATTCCAATTTGAGTCCCTAAAGCTTCCATCTTTTTTACAACTTCATCATTTGCTCCAGATGAGATTGCCCCAGCTGCACAACAAGCAGCAAAGAGGGATGCTGTTTTTTGACGAATTACATCGAAATAAACATCTTCTTGAAGGTTAAAGCTTCGAGCTTTTTCAACTTGTAATAGCTCTCCTTCGCTCATTTCACGAACAGCCGTAGAAACAACTTTTAACAATGCAAACTCATCATTTTCAAGAGAAAGCAGCAAACCTTTTGACAGTAAAAAATCACCAACTAAAACGGCAATTTTATTTTTCCATAAAGCGTTAATTGAGAAAAAGCCACGCCGTTGATATGCATCATCTACTACATCATCGTGAACTAGAGTAGCTGTATGTAAAAGCTCAATTAAAGCCGCTGCACGGTGGGTAGATTCTGTTATTTCTCCGCAAAGTTTTGCTGAAAAGAAAACTAAGATTGGTCGAATTTGCTTGCCTTTACGCTTTACTATATAATGAGTTATTTTATCAAGTAAAGGCGTTTTACTTCGCATTGCTTCTCGAAACTTTGTTTCGAAAACGTCCAATTCACCTTTAATCGGAGACTTTATTTTGTCCAATGTCTGCATTTATTCAAAAAAATATAAAAAAAGGGGCAAAATAGCCCCTTTTAATTTTAAAATCTCTGTTAATCTAATTTTCGATTGCTCGTTTTGTAGAATAGTTAACCTTTAATGCATTAACGTCACGTAGTTCTTGTTTTACGTCTGTTACTAGCCCCATTTTAGTGTCTTGATCTACACGTAATGAAGTAGTCATTAAAGGAATCTGCTTCTCGTCCATTTTTTCTCTTTCAAGAATCACGAACTGCTTTACATCTTTCAACTCAGCAAATACATCATTTAACTGTATTCTTGATTGTGAACCAAATTGTTCTTGATTCATTGGCTTACCAATGTATATGTAACTCACTAGCGATTTTTTCTCCAATTTTTGGATCTCTGAAGCCGAAGGTGTTTTAACCTGAACTAATTTAGTTGATTCTCGAAGAACCGTTGTTACCATGAAAAAGAATAACAACATGAAAACGATATCTGGCAATGAGGCCGTGCTTATAGCCGGACTACCCTTTCCTTCTTTCTGTTTAAACTTATGTGCCATTATTAATTTCCTCCTATGTTTTCTGGTTCCGCTTCTGAAATCTTTTGAGGATGAATGTCTTTAACAACCTTTTGTTGATCCTTATCCAATTCTTCGTATAGTTTCCCATACTTAGATTTAGAAGTTTCATCTCTTACTTCACGATATGCAGCACGTAGTTCATTTTGAACAGTAATGTAAGTATTGTAAGAGGTTCCCCTATCGTTTTTTAACGAGATAACTGCTTTATCATTGTTCTCAGGCAAATTTAAAGCTTTGTTAGGGTTTGTTAAAAACTCAACTGTTTTTGATCTTAAATCATCAATACTCAAAAGTGCTCCTTCTACTAACAACTGATCATTTGAATTCACCAACACCTTAAGAATATTTCTCTCCTTAATTGGTGGTGGATCTGGCATATCCTCTAATACCGGTGGTGGTAATAAGATTGGGATACCTGTATCAATATTAATTGTAGTAGTTACTAAGAAGAAAATTAAAAGTAAAAAGGCGATATCTGCCATTGAACCAGCATTCACCTCAGCACTCATTCTATTTTTACTTCTTTTAGCCATTGTTATTTGATTATTCGAATTACCTCAGAATAAATAATTGAAACAACTGCTACTAGACCCAAGATATACATGGAAATAATTATACCTCCAATGAACTTAGAACTTGTTCCACTTGTCACACCTTTATCTGCATAAACTTGTGTTACTTCACTGCCAGAGAATAAGAATCCTAATAAAAGGATTAATGTTATTCCGCCCACTCCAATCAATACTCCTTTTGCCTTTTCAGGGTGAGTAATGATGTAATAAACTGCTGACCCAAGGGTAACCAAAACTGCTCCTATAAATAGGATGTAAGTTAAGATTAACCCAATATTTACGATAGTACCTACACCATCCATATTTTCCTCCTTTTAAATGGAATTAATTAACAATTTTATTCTTTACAAGTATGTCTACTAATGAAATACTAGCATCTTCCATACTGTTTACAATACTATCAATTTTAGACACTATGTAATTATAAAAAATTTGTAGAATCACTGCAACGATTAGTCCAGCTACTGTAGTTAGTAGTGCTACTTTAATTCCACCTGCAACTAGCGACGGTTGAATATCACCTGCAGCTTGAATTGCATCAAATGCTTCAATCATACCTATTACCGTTCCCATGAAACCTAACATCGGTGCAAGAGAAATAAATAGTGATAACCAAACTAATCCTTTTTCTAAAAGTCCCATTTGAACTGAACCGTACGAAATAATAGATTTTTCAACGATATCTACACCTTCAGAAGATCTTTCAAGACCTTGGTAGAATATACTTGCAACTGGTCCTCTTGTAGAGCGACAAACTTCCTTAGCAGCATCTATTCCGCCATTATTAAGGGCTGATTCGATTTGCTCGATAAGCTTATCGGTATTCACCGTTGCAAGGTTTAGAACAATAATACGTTCAATTGCAATTGCTAATCCTAAGATCAAACAAATAAGTACAATAAGCATAAACTGCCACCCACCTTCAATAAATTTTTCTTTAACTACTTGGTGAAAACCACGAGATTCTGCCACTTCAGCTACTGCTTCTGGCTCATCTTGCATTTCTGTAGTTACTTGTTGTTCTGTAGCAGCTGTACTGCTGTCGTTTTGAGCTACAATATTTGTAGTTGCGAATGCTGTTACTAGCATTATTACGAACGAAAGGATTAACTTTTTCATCGATTTGATTGAGATTTCTCTTTAATGTTTAAAATAATATTTTACAATGTTAAGGATAATTACCCTCTCCTCATATTTCTTGGCCAAAAAACCGCGAAATGCGGAGAGGGAGGGATTCGAACCCTCGGTACCCTTGCGAGTACACTACCTTTCCAAGGTAGCCTGTTCGTCCACTCTAGCACCTCTCCGGTACGCTAAGGATGCGCAAAATAAATAAATTGCAGCTACTAGCGAAAGTTTTCTGAAAAAAAATTTCATAATTGAAACTTTCTCTTGTCGATTTTACCAAAAATCATTCATTAAAAACAATATTGAAAGTGAATTTCGCATTAATTCTAACATCTTACTTCTTTATTCTTTCAATTAATTCGAGCTTTTCGCAGCGCTTAGAACCTTCTGATGTGGACAAATTATACAGTAAAACGACCGATTTTGAATTAAAGTATGGCGAAAATAAAATGCAGTTTGGAAAACTATGACTAACTAATACTCATGGTCCACATAAATTAATAATCGTAATTCATGGAGGCTGCTGGTATTCGCCTTATGCCTCATTTAAAAAATACAGAAGCAATTGCAGGTGCCTTTACCAATATGGGGTATGCAACTTGGAATATTGAATATCGTACCTATGATTTGGAAGGTGGCGGTTGGCCAGAAACTTTTAATGATGTTACCAATGCCACCGACTTTATTTTTAAAACTCACTAAAATACAATCTAGACACTTCTCATTTTATTACTTATGATCATTCAGCCAGTGGACACCTAGCACTTTGGCTAGCTGCTAGACACAAGTTGAATAGCTCCATGTTGCTTTACACTTCTCTACCAACCAAAATAAGCGTAGTACTTGGTTTTGGGGCAGTAACAGCATTTGGCAAAATTGATGAGAGCACTTGCGGACTTCCTAGTGTAAAGGAATTAATGGGTGACACTTTTCAAGAAAAACCAGAACGATATTCGGAAGGAGACCCTTTTAATCTACTTCCTTTAAGCACCCCAGTTATTTTAATTACTGGTGATGAGGATAAAATTATTCCTCATTATTTGGACGATGATTATGTCAAAAAGGCTTTTGAGCTGGACGATTATGCAAGACATGTGATTGTTCCTAATTCAGGTCATCATGAATACAATGCACCCACTGCAGTTTCATGTACTTAAATAATTGAAGCGATAGATGAGTTAATGAAGTAATTATTTCTCAGTTAATTCTCCACGTAAATCTTTAGGAATTAATGCCCTTACCTTATCTCGATTAGGTTCTTCTGCCAATAAGTACATTAATTTTGTTGTTGCAGCCTCAAAAGTCATATCCCAACCAGTTATCACACCCATTTCTTTTAAGTGTTTGCTCGTTTCATAACGTCCCATGTCTACAGTACCTCCTTGGCATTGAGTTATGTTTACTAATATGGTCCCTCTTTTAATTGAAGCTTGAAGTTCATCTAAAAACCATTTATCTGTAGGAGCATTTCCAGAACCGTAGGTTAACATTACAACAGCTTCTAAATACTTATCGTTAAGCATTGCCTGTATATGGTGTTTTGGAATTCCAGGGTAAAGCATTAAAGCTCCAACATTTGTATTTAAATTTTGGAATACACTAAATGGTTTTGAGTCTACTTGTCTTATATTTCGATCTTCAAATACAATGCTTGTTCCCGCTTCACCTAGCAATGGATAGTCGGTTGTGGCAAAAGCTTCGAATTTGGCCGAGTTAAACTTACTTGACCTATTGCCACGCATTAAATGGTAATCAAAATAAATTGCTACTTCTGGTACTCGTGCTCGCCCATTTACCTTTTGTGCTGCAATTTCAATGGCAGTAATTAAATTTTCCTTCGCATCCGTTCTTATTTCACCAATAGGCAACTGAGATCCTGTAAGGATTACTGGTTTGGCTAAGTTATTTAACAAAAAACTAATGGCAGAAGCTGTGTAAGCCATCGTATCGGTGCCATGAAGAATCACAAAACCATCATACTTTTCATAATTGTCACCAATAAACTTTGCCATTCTAATCCAATGTCTTGGTTTCATGTTTGTACTATCTACAATTTCAGAAAACGACTCGACATGAATATTGTAATTGAATCGCTCCAATTCAGGAATTTGCTCTGTAATTTTTATGAAGTTTAGAGGACTTAATGCTCCAGTATCTAAGTCTTGAACCATTCCAATAGTTCCGCCTGTATATATAACTAGTATGGATGTTTTTTTAGACATTGAATAATTTTTGTGCGTTCTGTGTAGTAACTTCTGCTACTTCTTCAACTGTGATTCCTTTTGCTTTCGCAAGCTCTTCAGCAATAATGGGGATGTATGAACTCTCGTTTCTTTTACCTCTAAATGGCGCAGGAGTTAAATAAGGTGCATCAGTTTCTAAAATTAAATATTCAAGTGGAATATCCTTCAATTCATCACGTAATGTTGAATTTTTGAACGTAAGAACCCCGCCAATTCCAAGCATAAATCCCTCGTCAATTACTTTAAATCCTTCAGCAGTAGTTCCACCAAAGCAATGAAATACCCCAGTTAGTTTATCCGAATTTAATTTATGAACTATTTCCAAAGTCTCGTTAAAGCTATCACGAGTGTGTATAGCAATTGGCAATTCTAATTCCTTTGCCCATTCAATTTGCATTGAAAAAGCAGCTTTTTGTTCTTCAATTAATGATTTATCCCAATAAAGATCAATACCGATTTCACCCACACCGCAATGTTTTGAAGCATCAAGATGCTTATGAATTTCTGCTAATTGATTAGTAAAATCTTTGGTAACCGAACATGGGTGAAGCCCCATCATTGCAAAACAGTTTTTTGGGTACTTATTGCACAAATCGTGCATTGAACTAATGCTTTCTTCGTCAATATTTGGCAATAACAGTTTATTTACCCCCACAGCCAAGGCTCGATTAACCATTTCTAAGCGGTCCATATCAAATTCTTTGGCGTATAAATGAGCGTGACTATCAATGAACATCGGCAAGTATTTCTAGTTTAAAATAAAGAGGGGTATAAGGTGCTATTTTACCCTTTCCAGTATGACCGTAAGCCAAATAAGATGGAATAACTAAGTGAACTATGGAACCAATTGTCTTTCCATTTATCCCCTCTTCAACTCCTCTTATTACTTCGCCATTTCCAAAAAAAAAATCTATGGGTTCACCTGAATCAAGCGAGGAATAAAAAACGTCTCCATTTAAATACTTTCCAATTGTATGAGCTTTTAATTTCATTCCGGGAAAAATAGTATCGCCACCCCCTTTATGTTCCATATAAATCTTTAAGCCATTGTTTAAATTGACAAATGAATAGGGACTAGATTCTATAAACTCTTGAATATACTCATCTTCTTTAATTCTATTTAATTCAGAAATTCTACCCAATTCCACTGTCATTTGCTCAGCGTTAAGAACACCTTCAAGTTTAACTGTTACCAATAATTGATCAGTATCCTTTATAAAACTGGGTGGTTTCGAATTAAAAAATGTTTGATAGTTTGCTTTTGCTGGCACAATAAATGTGGCGCTATCTCCTTTACTTAAAATCAAAAATGCTTGAAACAAATCACCTTCAAAAACAGGCTCTTGTATTCTGATATTTGCCGTATCTCCATTTTTGTAAGTGTTAAATAGTATGCTATCGTTTATAGAATAGCTCATGTTAAATTTGGCATATTCTCCTACTGTAATAGGCTTGCCTTCAGCATTTTTATGCATGTTAATCAGTAAACCGTCTCTTTCTACAAAACCTTCGGGAGATTTAGAGCAGGCTACCATTAATATGGAAAGAAAAAGTAAATATTTAAATCTCATCCAACCAACTTTCGTTTTCTTTTACGACTTCCTTAACCCGTTCTACGGTTTCCATAACAGAACCTGAGTAAGTGCCTCCTGCGGCATTCAAATGACCACCGCCAGAAAAATACTCTCTTGCAAAACGATTTGCTGGAATATTGTATTTTGACCTAAATGACATCCTTACTTCACCATTTCTTGTACTAACTAAAACAGATAATCTGCATGTTTTAACAGATAATGGATAATTAACAATTCCTTCCGAATCTCCAGCCTGGATATCTAATTCTTCCACGTCCTTTTCAGTTAAGAACATAATTGATGCTTTATCGTCACAAATAAAAATATTGTTAGTGCTTAATACCTTACCCAATATGCTTAGCCGATTTTTGTTATTACTTTCAAAAATCTGATTATTAATCACGTCAATCTCTGCCCCTTTTTCAAGAAGTAAACCAGCATATTCATGAACTTTTGGATTCATTGAAAAACGGAAAGACCCAGTATCAGTTACAAAACCAGTATACAAGCAGCTGGCTGCATTACTTGAAATATCAAATCCCATTTCCTTAGAAAAAGTTACAATTAGCTCACAAGTACTACTAGCTTTTATAGTGTGTAGGGCATAATCATAAAAATCATCAGGACCAGGGTGATGATCAATAAGCACTTTTTGAGCTTGACTTTTTTCTACTTCTAATCCTAAATCTTCAATACGTTTTAAGGTGTTAAAGTCTAGGCAAAAAATAAGCTCTGCTTCCTTAACTTTTTCTTTTGCTAAATCAGTTTGAGTATCAAATTTGATAATCTCAGATTCGTTTGGCATCCATTTCAAAAACTTAGGATAGTCGTTTGGAGTAACGACAGTAATTTCAGCATTAAGCGTAGCCAAAACATGTTTTAAGCCCAATGAAGATCCAATAGCATCCCCATCTGGGTTCTTGTGGGTAACAATTACTATCCTCTTAAGCTTAGAAAGAATAGGTTTTAAATTGGCAATTGTATTTATCATATGCTTCAAAGCTACAATTAGTTTATAATTGCTCCTACTAATTGGTTGTCATTCATTATCATTATTGATACCTTTGCGCAAAATTAAAATTTATACACAATGGCTGGCCAATTAACATTTACAATGATCAAACCTGATGCTGTCAAAAAAGGATATGCAGGTGCAATTATTGACCGATTTATTAAAGCTGGATTTACTCCAATCGCTTTACGTTTAACTAAACTTTCTGAAGCGCAAGCAAAAGAATTTTATGCCGTTCACAAAGAAAGACCTTTTTACAACGATTTAGTTTCGTTTATGTCTTCTGGACCTATTTACGCTGCGGCATTATCTAAAGAAAATGCTGTTGAAGATTTTAGAACCTTAATTGGAGCTACAAATCCTAAAGAAGCTGCTGAAGGAACTATTAGAAAAGATTTTGCTGAAAGTATTGATGCAAATGCTGTTCACGGCTCTGATTCTGACGAAAACGCTAATATTGAAGCTGACTTTTTCTTTTCAAAAGAAGACAGAGTTTAATTAGCAATAAACATTTTTAAAAGCTCGAATTAACTGATTTATCAGTAATTCGAGCTTTTTAGTATATTCTAACTTCGTTAATAAAATTCTCTGAAATTTCATCATTAAGGAGTTTTACAATTTTTCCTTTAGACATAGAAAGTTCATGTTTAAGGGCGGGTGAGTCTAAATATAAAATCAAACACTTATTTCTCACTTCAACTTTCTTAGTGTGTTTGGCTATGGTTTTTCCCATAATTGCCTCCCATGAAGTAATTAATTTCGACTCTTCCAGTTTTGGCTTCAATCGATAGGTGTCTAGCATGTTGCTTATTGCTGAACCTAAACTGCTTGTATTACCTCTTTTCATTTATTACTTCTTTAACTTCTCCTTGTTCAACTTCAAAAAGTTTCATCTTTTCATCAATTGATTTAAATACTTCAGTGAGCTTTTTTCTATCTGTATCAGTCACAAATATCTGTCCAAATTCCTCCCCACTTACCAGCTTCATTAAGGCCGAAACTCTATGATTATCTAATTTATCAAAAACATCATCCAATAACAACAATGGTGTTTTATTGCAATGTTTTTTCAAATATTGAAACTCTGCTAGCTTTAAAGCATGCAAATATGTTTTTTGCTGTCCTTGTGACGCAAACTTCTTTAATGGATGTTCTGCTATGGTGAATAGCAGGTCATCTTTATGAACTCCCACTGTCGTTCGCTCTAAAATCAAATCCTTTTGCAAAGATTTTGATAACAATGAAGCAAAATCAGATTCAATTAATTGACTTGAGTATTCCAAACTTACTTCTTCATTTTCAGCACTCAACACCTTATAAACCTCGCTAAATACAGGCAGAAATTCCTCCATAAAGGAAGTTCTTCTTTTAAAAATTAGTTTGCCTAATTCAACTAGCTGCTCATCAAAAATTTGAAGCACATCTTTATCAGGATTCTTATTTTTCAATAAAGCGTTTCTGTTTTTCAACACTTTATTATAAGCCATTAAATTTTCAAGGTAATTGTAATCCACTTGACTTAAAACTCCGTCTAAAAACTTTCTTCTGTCCTCACTTCCGTCTAAAATGATGTTAGAATCGTACGGAGAAATTAAAACTAGTGGAAATTTTCCCACATGCTCTGCAAGTTTTTTATAGCTTACTTTATTCCTTTTAAATTGCTTTTTTGCATTCTTTTTTACTCCACAAAATATAGCGATTTCCTCTGCGTCTTTTACAAAGCTGCCTTCAACGACAAAGAAATTTTGCTCGTAGTTAATTTGCTGTGAATCAAT
>JBLIDK010000025.1:0-29299 GCA_047632595.1 Sphingobacteriales bacterium | reverse complement strand
GTGGCTACAATGAAACTACTTTATTTCCTGACAATTCCGAGGAATTTAGAAGTATTATAATGAGCTACACTTTGGGATGTCCTTCTTCAGGATGTTCGCAATGGGATTATACAACTCAAGTGTTTATACTTCATCGTCCCGGTACTAAAGATTCCACTTTAAAAAATGCTCCACAATTTAAACTAGGGGGTTCAATACCGGATTCGCTTTATATTGCATTTGACACCTCATACAGTTATTTCTTTAATGAAAATACTATGATGACAGATTCAATGGTCTTGGATATCTGGGAAGTGGTTCTTTTTGAAGATTCACTGAACCCAAATACACCTACCGATACTTTATTTGTTTGGCCGTCTCCAACAGTAAAATATTCGTTTAATTCTTCTGGTGATACCTTAACAACCGACACCTTATATGGGGATAGCTTAATGTACCAAATCTATTGGCCTTATTACGATGTTTTTGATGTTGTTGTACGATATGAGCTAGCACGTTTAATTACACCTTATGCAGGAAGCTACCTAAATACGTTTAAAAATGTGTGGCATTATGATGTAACTGATTTTGAACCATTATTGCATGATTCGGTTGAAATTCAAGTGTTTTATAGCGGATATCAGAATGGATTTACTGCAAGCTTAGACTTCGAGTTTGTAAAAGGAACTCCAAATAGGAAGGTTTTAGATATAAAGAATATCTATTCTAGTGGTCCTGGTGGATTTCGTTACGGTGATTCAGGTAGATCGATTGAAGAAGATCTTAATTTGAAAAGATTGAAAATTCCAACAGGAACTAAGGAAGCAAAATTACGAGTAACCCATTCAGGACATAGTTTTGGAGGCGCTGAAAATTGCGCAGAATTTTGTCCAAAAAACTATTATTTGAAGGTAAATGGTGTTCAAAAATTTGTACAAAGTGTTTGGCGTAACGACTGCGGATTAAACCCGCTTTATCCACAAGCAGGAACATGGATTTCGGATAGAGCAAACTGGTGCCCAGGTGAAAAAGCTTTAACTCGTGAGCATTATTTGTTTTCTGATTTAGAATCAGATTCAATTGATATAGATATGAATATGGATTCTTATACTTACTTGGGTGGTGCAGGATTTCATCCCAACTATATAATTGAATCCCAACTAGTTTTTTACGAACAAAATAATCATCAAGTAGATGCGTCAATTATTGATATTATAGCTCCTTCTGATAAAGATCAGCATAGACGTGAAAATCCAATTTGTTCTCAACCAAAAATAATGCTTAAAAATGAGGGTTTGGTTCAGTTAAAAACGGCAACAATTAGATATGGTCAAAAGGGAAGTTCTTTAAAAATATTTTCATGGGTAGGTGAATTGGACCCAGGGAAGGCAGAAGAAGTTGTTCTACCTTCAGATATTTTTGGAATTTGGGAAATGGCACCAAATAATATTTTTATGGCTGAGGTTTATGAAGTTAATGGTGCAGCAGATTTAAATACAGCAAACAACTTTTATTTTAGCAGTTATGATATTCCCAAAGTATATCCCTCAAATTTAATAGTTGAGGTAAAAACAAACTTGGCTTCAAATGAAAATAATTGGTATGTCGAAAATCAGAATGGAATTAAGGTGTTTGAATCATCTGATATTTCTGTTAATTCAATCAATAATGATACTTTAAATCTACCTGTTGGATGTTATACTTTTATTATTGATGATAGTAGTTGCGATGGATTATACTATCCGTTTAACAACGATGGATCAGGGTACATTCGATTTAGAGATGGGGCCAGCAACAACATTTTAAAAAATATTTCAGGAAATTTTGGCTGTCAGTATAAGCAACAATTTTCAGTAGGATATACAGTAGATATTAATGAAAACCAGATTAATTCTGTTGAACTTTATCCAAACCCAACAGAAGAAACAGCTGAGATAATTCTTAAAAACAAATTGTTGCAAGAAGTTAAGAAAGTTACACTTTACTCAATTATTGGTGAGAAAGTTATGGAGCATGAAATAAATAGCACTCAATTAGAAGAAAAATTATCAATAATTGGATTAAAAAGCGGAATATATTTGGTTCAAGTGGAACTTTCCGATACATTCGAAACTCATAAACTAATTATTAAATAATATGGGTAAAGGTGATATAAAATCTAGAAAAGGTAAGATTACAAATGGTTCTTACGGTGTTTCACGAATGAGGAGTGATAACAAGAAGCAAGCTATCTCTGCAGCGAAAGCCGCAAAAGCTGCTAAGCCAGCACCTAAGGCAGAAGCAAAAGCTAAAACAGCAGCAAAAGCTGAAGTGAAAGCTAAAGCAGAAGTAAAAGCAAAACCTGCAACTAAAACGGTAGAAAAAGCTGCGCCAAAAGCAGAAAAAAAACCAGCAGCAGCTAAAAAACCAGCAGCAGCTAAAAAATCTGCAACTGAGGCTAAGTCGGACAAGCCCGCAGCGAAAAAACCAGCAGCAAAATAATTTAATTATTGAATGCATTTCAAAAAACAAAACAAAACGGTCAGCATATTAAGTCTGGCCGTTGTTTTTTTAATTTCTTGCTCCACTAATGATAGTTTGAAGCAAGAAAAGAAATTGTTTAACGACATTCAATCCAAGTTTGAAGGGTTTGATTTATTTAAACAAAGTTCAAAAACTATTGGTCATAGACTTACCGGTTCCAAAAATGGGGCGCAGGCAGAAGAAATGGTTTATAATAAACTGTTGGATTACGGCCTAAATGTAAAATACCAAGAATTTCAAACTAACGCTTGGTCTAGAGATACGGTCTCGATTATTTTAATTTCGAAAAAAGATAGCCTTAAGTTTAATGCTGTTTCCTTAGCTTATTCACCTGAATATTCTAATATAGAATCACAACTTATAGATGTTGGTGATGGTTTGGTTAAAGATTTTGATAGTGTAGGTGTAAAGTTAGCCGGTAAAATAGCCTTGGTAAACCTTTATCCTTTAAACACCTCGTCAAATCAAGAAAAAAATCTTCATAGAACTGAAAAAACATCCTTAGCTATTGATAAGGGTGCAATTGGACTAATATTTGTAAATAAGCCAACTGGAGGTGTTTTATTAACAGGGACTGCAAGTATAACTGGAGATGTTTTACCTATTCCGGCGATATGCATCGATCGCGAATCTGGGAACTTAATTAGAAGTAAATACTTGAATAAAAAGAATGGCTTTACCGTTAAAATCTTCACAAAAAACAAGGTCTCATCAATTAAAGCCAGAAATGTTCTTGCTACCATTCCTGGTAAAAAGAAAGAAACAATAATAATTGGTGGTCATTTAGATAGCTGGGACCTTTCAACCGGAGCAATTGATAATGGTATTGGCGCCTTTGCCATATTAGATATCGCAAGGGCAATGGCAAAACTAAATTTTGAACCAAAATACACTGTGGTATTTGCTTTTTGGATGGGAGAGGAACAAGGACTACTTGGATCAACACATTTTGTAAATGAATTGAAGACAAATGGAGAATTAGAGGATGTTAAATTGTACATCAATATTGACATGAGTGGAAATCCAAAAGGCTTTGATATTCAAGGTCGTAAGGACTTAGAGAAAACCATTTTAAATTTTGGTTCATTAATAGCGAAATTAGATACTACATTTGCAAACGAATTGGCTAGCAATATTGGGTTGCATTCAGATCACCAGCCATTTATTTTGGAAGGAATTCCAGCACTTCAACCCAATGGTAATTTAGACAAAGGGGTGTATAAGTTTTATCATTCAAACAGCGATAACATCAAGTTAGTTAATGAAAAACATATGAAAAACACAAGTGTTAGAATGGGCTTGCTACTTTATCAATTGGCAATGTCAGAAGAACTTTCATTTAAAAGGCTAAACAGTGAAGAAACGAAGCAGTTTTTTGTTGATGCTGGTTTAAAAGAAAAAATGACCATTGCCGGAGATTGGAAATGGGATTAATATTAATTAGTTCAAAAACAAACGTATGAGTTACGATATAATAGTAATTGGAAGTGGACCTGGTGGCTATGTTGCTGCAATAAGAGCTTCACAACTAGGTTTAAAAGCCGCAGTAGTAGAAAAAGAATCATTAGGCGGTGTTTGCCTTAATTGGGGTTGTATTCCAACTAAAGCCTTGCTTAAAAGTGCTGAAGTATTTAATTACATTAACCATGCTGAAGATTACGGTATAGAATTGAAATCGCCAAAAGCTGATTTCACTAAAGTTATTAAACGTAGTAGAGGAGTAGCCGAAGGAATGAGCAAGGGAGTTCAATTTCTACTTAAAAAGAATAAAGTAGATGTCATTGAAGGAACAGCTAAGATAAAGAAGGCTGGAATAGTTGAAGTGTCTGATAATAAAGGTGTAAAGAAAGATTATACTGCCAAGAACATTATCCTTGCAACAGGATCAAGGTCACGGCAATTACCTAACATGCCTCAAGATGGTACAAAAATAATTGGCTACCGAGAAGCAATGGTTTTGGATAAAATGCCGAAATCGATGGTGGTTGTTGGAAGTGGAGCAATTGGAGTTGAGTTTGCCTATTTCTACAATACAATGGGAACAGACGTAACAATAGTGGAATACATGGACAGAATTGTTCCAGTTGAAGATGCTGATATTTCAAAAGAATTAGAGAAAAATTTCAAGAAATCTGGTATTAAAATCATGACTTCATCTGAAGTTCTGAGTGTTGATACTAAAGGCAAGTTGTCTAAAGTAAATATTAAAACTAAAAAAGGTCAAGAAGTTATTGAGGCTGAAGTAGTATTATCTGCAGTTGGAGTAGCACCAAATATTGAATCTATTGGATTAGAAGAAAACAACATTGCTCTTGAAAAAGGAAAAATTAAGGTAGATGATTTTTATCAAACATCTTTAAAAGGAGTTTATGCAATTGGTGATGTTGTTCACGGACAAGCATTAGCTCACGTAGCTTCAGCAGAAGGTATAATTTGTGTTGAGAAAATTTCAGGAATGGATGTTCAAGCCTTAGACTATGGAAATATTCCTGGATGTACTTATTGCTATCCAGAAATTGCTTCAGTTGGATTGACAGAAGCTCAAGCAAAAGAAGCAGGTTATGAATTGAAAGTGGGTAAATTCCCTTTTTCAGCTTCCGGTAAAGCAAGCGCTTCTGGAAGTAAAGAAGGTTTTGTAAAAGTAATATTTGACGCCAAGTACGGTGAGTGGTTAGGAGCACACTTTATTGGCAAAGGCGTAACTGATATGATTGCCGAAGCAGTAGTGGCAAGAAAATTAGAAACTACAGGACATGAAATAATAAAATCTGTTCATCCTCACCCTACTATGAGTGAGGCTGTTATGGAAGCGGCTGCCGCAGCTTATGATGAAGTAATTCATTTATAAGAAGTATATCTAAAATTAATTTAGAATCCTACAGGGTTGGCTATTGCCACTTTTGTAGGATTTTTTTATTTATTGATATTTTGATTTAACTACCTCAAACCTTTAATGTAAGTTAGCAATAGAAACTCAAGGCAATTGCCAAAGAACGCTAATTAGGATTTGACGATAACTCATGGTCACTGTTAAGACTTCTACCGTATTTTCCGAAGGAAGGTGAATTAGATGGAGCAATTTAACTATTATTGATATAACTCAATCTAAGCGAACTAAAAAAGAGTTGTATAATAGTTGAGAAACCTTTGAGATAGCTTTTGATAAATCATTAAACTTTATATTAATAGTTTCACCTGATGGCGAGATTATAAAAATGAACAACTCGGCAAGAGTTTATTTTGATGCTGATGTAGGTGTAAAAGGCAATGTCTTTTGGAATTTGAAACTTCAATATGTATTCATTAATAATTCTGGCTTAAAAGAAATGGGCTTCAAAGAGGATGAAGCAATAGGAAAGACAGATAAGCAACTTGGTTTACCTAAAAGTGTAGCTGTTTCTAGAATGACCAGTTTGCAGCAAGTTATTGACACTAAAAAGTCATTAATTGATTATTCTACTTATAAAATGAATGAAAAGGTAAGATACTTTGTCAATAAGCTGTACCCAGAATTAAATTCAGAAGGGGAGTTAGAAGGCATTATATCCTTTACTCGACACATTTCTGATAGTAATTTAACAGATTAATTACTTATTATTTCAATAATCCACGTCTAAATCCTTTTAGATGGTCAATAAATATAGTAATTTTGGATGATTTAGATTAAATAAATATGGCGGAGGAACTTTTAAACGTGAAAGTAGATAGTAAAGTGATTGAATTACCTGTAATAACTGGTACAGAACAGGAAAAAGGAATTGATATCACAAAATTGCGAAGTGAAACAGGGTATATTACATTAGACCCTGGATATAAAAATACCGGTGCGACCAAAAGTGCCATTACCTTTCTTGATGGAGAAAAGGGAATATTGCGGTATAGAGGATATCCAATTGAGCAACTTGCAGAAAAATCTACGTTCTTAGAAGTTTCTTATTTGCTTATTAATGGGGAGTTACCGTCGAAAGCTACCTTAATTGACTTTGAAACAAGTATTACTCGTAGAACATTGATTCACGAGGATATGAAGAAGTTTTTTGATGCATACCCGTCCCAATCACATCCAATGGGACAATTAACATCAATGATTTGCTCGTTGTCATCATTTTACCCAGAATCTTTAGACGCAAATATTAGTAAAGAGGATATTGACTTAACAATCATTAGATTGATGGCTAAAATGCCTACAATCGTTAGTATGATTCATAAGAAGTCGATTGGTCATCCAATTATCTATCCACAAAACAAATTAGATTATACTTCAAACTTCTTATCAATGACTTTTGGTCATAGAACTGAAGAGTATGATATTGATCCAGTATTAGTGGATGCGTTGAACAAATTATTAATCTTACACGCAGATCATGAGCAAAATTGTTCAGCTTCTACCGTAAGAATGGTAGGTTCTAGTCATGCGAATTTATATGCTAGTATTGCTGCAGGTATTTCAGCACTTTGGGGTCCATTACATGGTGGTGCAAACCAAGCTGTAATTGAGATGCTTGAGAATATTAAGAATGACGGTGGTAACACTGAGAAATGGTTAGCGAAAGCAAAGGATAAAAATGATCCTTTCCGTTTAATGGGATTTGGTCATAGAGTTTACAAGAACTTTGACCCAAGAGCTAAAATAATTAAAACAGCTGCTGATAGCGTATTAGATAAACTAGGTATTCATGATCCTATTTTAGAAATTGCGAAAAGCTTAGAGGAAGTAGCATTAAAAGATGATTATTTCGTAGAACGTAAGTTATATCCTAATGTAGATTTTTACTCAGGAATAATCTATCGTGCAATGGGTTTCCCAACTGAATTGTTCACAACGTTATTTGCTTTAGGAAGATTGCCAGGATGGTTGGCTCAATGGAAAGAAATGCGTGAGCATAACGAACCAATTGGAAGACCAAGACAAATTTACATTGGTGAAAATGCTAGAGATTATATTTCTTTATCAAAACGATAATAAAAGGTCAATAAAAAAGCCGTTAGATAACTCTAACGGCTTTTTTTATGCCTTATAATTATTGTCTTTTACTTAATTCGTCTCGAATTTTTGCAGCGAGTTCGTAAGCTTCATCTCTTAATGCCTCGTCAAGTTGCTTTTTTAAGTCTGAATCACTTAAGCTATTTAATGCCTTCGATTTCTTAGGTTCATTTTGAATTTCTTCAATTTCATCCTCGTCGCCATCCTCATCAGAATCCTTATTCTCTAAATTCTCTAAGAAAACAAAGTCGTTTCCTTCAATCATTATACCTGCCTGAGAAAGGATGAATTCATAGGTGAAAACATCGCATTCATACCGAACAGCCAAAGCTATTGCATCACTAGTACGAGCATCAATTTCAACTTCATTTTCACCATCAGAACAAATTAGCTTCGCATAAAAAATGCCATCTACTAAGTTGTAAATGATTACTTCTTTTAAGTCTATTTTAAATGCTTCTGTTAAGCTTTTAAACAAATCATGAGTAAGAGGCCTGCTTGGCTTCATTTTTTCAATCTCAATCGCTATTGCCTGCGCTTCAAAACCACCAATTATAATTGGTAGTCTTCTCTTTCCTTTGCTTTCGCCTAGTACTAATGCGTAAGCCCCAGATTGCGTTTGACTATACGACAATCCAACAATTTCTAGTTTTATTTTATCCATCTAGCACTTTTGGAGATTTATTCTTAAAACACACTCCACTCTTTCAATGTTTTAAGTTAAGAAAAATTTAACTAGGCTGTTGCTGCTTTGTGCGATTTTAACTCTTCTATTAGTTTTGGAACTATTTCAAATGCATCACCAACTATTCCATAATCAGCTGCTTTAAAAAACGGTGCCTCAGGGTCCTTATTAATTACTACAATAGTTTTAGACGAACTCACACCCGCTAAATGTTGAATTGCTCCTGAAATACCAATTGCTATGTACAAATTAGGGCTTACTTTAATTCCAGTTTGCCCAACGTGTTCAGAGTGAGGTCTCCAGTCTGCATCAGAAACCGGTTTAGAGCATGCTGTAGCTGCACCTAATAGTTCTGCTAACTCTTCAATCATTCCCCAATTTTCAGGCCCTTTTAAGCCTCTACCAGCCGAAACAACTAAATCTGCATCTGGCAAGCTTATTTTGTCCGTATTTTTAGCTGAGTTGGTTACTGTAACTGCTAAATCTGCATCTGTAAGACTTGGGTCAAATTTTTCAATTGCTGCAGTTCCACCAGTTTCAACTACTTTGTAACTGTTGTTGTTTAATGTAATAACTTTTACATCGCTCGTTAAAGAAACGTTTGAAAATGCCTTGTTGGAATACGAAACAGTCTTCACTTTAAATTCTCCACTTGTTTCTGGTAGGGCAATAGCCCCGTTTGCAAACCCTGCATTTAACTTTACAGCAATTCTTGGTGCAATTGCTCTTCCTTCTAGTGAATTAGGAATAACCACAACTTTGGCACCCATTTTTTCTGCTGCTTGGCCAATGCAATTGGAAAAACTTTGATTTCTAAAAGTAGAAAATTGGTCAGAGTTAGCGCTTAAAACGGTTTTAGCTCCATAATTTCCTAATTTCTCTAATTCATCATTTGAAACATTACCAATTGAAATGACAGTTAAGTCAGATCCAATGCTTTTAGCAATATCTGCTGCGTATGAAACTACCTCGAACGAAGATTTCTTAAATTTTCCTTCACTATTTTCTGTGTATACTAATACTGACATATCTTTTAAATAACTTTTGCTTCGTTGTGTAATTTTTCAATTAATTCGCCTACGTTATCAGCAGCAATTAAAGTAACGTCTCCTCTTCCTGGAGGTGTTGTAAATTCTTTGTATTGTACAGTTTCGTCAAATTGACCTGCTTCAATAACTTCTAATGGTTTTGTTCTTGCTGCCATAATACCTCTCATGTTAGGTATTCTTGGTTCTGAAATTCCTTCTATTGCACTTACTACTAAAGGTAGTTTAGCTTCACAAGTTTCTTTTCCTCCAACAATCTCTCTTACCATTGTTGCCTTACCATCTGCAATATCTAGCTTCTTACAATTTGAAATACTTGGAAGTCCAAGATACTCTGCAACCATTGGACAAACCATGTTACCATTAAAGTCAATTGACTCTCCACCTGTAAGTATTAAATCAAAATTGTTTTCTTTGGCGTAGTTTGAAATTTCTTTAGCAACAAACATTCCTGAAGTGGCTTTTGCATTTATTCGAACAGCACCATCAGCACCTAATGCTAAAGCTTTTCTAATTGTTGGCTCAGATTCTGCTTCACCAACATGTATAACTGTAACTGAACCGCTATTACTTTCAGCTAGTTCTAGAGCTCTTGTTAATGAGAATTCATCGTATGGGTTAATAACAAATTGAACTCCATTTTTATCTAGTGCAGATTTATCACCTGAGAAGACTATTTTTGTTGTAGTATCTGGAACATTGCTAATACAAACTAATATTTTCATGAATTTTTATAGTGATGTGAGATACAAAATTAACAAATAGACCGCAGTATAAAAATGAAAATGAAGGATAGATTACAACAATTGTTAAACTTTTTGAAAGAAAGCCCAAATGACTCATTTATTCTATTTGCTTTAGCTCAAGAATATTGGAAGCAAAACAACAAAGAAAAAGCGCTAGAACACTTTGAAACCGTGCATAAATTGGATGAAAACTATATAGGCACCTACTATCATTTGGGTAAGCTATATGAAGAGTTAGAGGATTTGGAAATGGCAAAACAAATTTTTCAAAAAGGTATAGGAATAGCCAAAAACAACAATAATCAACACGCTTTATCAGAACTTCAAGGTGCTTTAATGAATGTTGATATCAATTAAAATGAATTACATTCTTTTTGATTTTAACTTTTCTTGTATTCTTGTATTGTGAGAAAAAGACACTTTCTTTTTTTACGGGATGTATTTGTCCTTACTTTTACTGCCTTTGGTGGGCCACAAGCGCATTTAGCTATGATGCTAAATTTGTTTGTTCTTAAACGAAAGTATTTAAGTGAAGAAGAGTTGCTAGAGATTAACGCACTTTGTCAGCTTTTACCCGGTCCATCATCCACGCAAACATTAGCAGCAATTTCCTATAAATTTGGTAAGGCTCCTTTAACAATTGCAACTTTAGCAATTTGGCTAATCCCTCTTGCTTGTGTGATGTGCTTTGCAGCAATTACCGTAACCTATTACCAAAACAACGACCTAACCCCAGAATTCGGAAACTTTGTGCAACCAATGGCAGTGGGAATTGTAGGTTTTTCTGCATTTATTTTAGCCAAAAGGTTGTTAAAATCTTCCATGATGTGGATTTTCATGTCTGTATCAGCAGTTTTAGTTTTTGTATTCAAAAGTGCTTTTCTATTTCCAATTCTAATCATTTTTGGTGCATTCTTATATTCTTTTTTAAATCGAAAATTATATGAAAAGCAAAAAGTAAAACTTCAAGTTAATTGGCGAAGAATTGGAATAATGGTCGGCATTCTTCTAATTAGTGTCTTTTTAGGAGCTGAGTTGAACAGAAATTCCTATTTCAGTTTACCAATTCGTTTGTTCGAGAATTTTTACAGAAATGGCATTTTGATTTTTGGGGGAGGGCAGGTTCTAATTCCATATATGTTTACCGAGTTTGTACAAATGAAGAGTTACTTAACAGGAAATGAGTTTTTAACAGGTTTGGCTATTCAGCAAAGTTTACCAGGGCCGGTTTTTGCCTTTAGTTCGTTTATCGGTGGACTCTCCATGCGGGAATATGGTACTGCAGGGCAAATATTTGGAAGTTTTGTGGCCTTGTTAGGGATTAATTTACCTGGTATATTATTAATTATGATAATTATTCCTCTTTGGGATAAGCTAAAAAACATTCAACACATTCGTCGTTCTCTTGATGGAATAAACGCTATTGCAATAGGTTTTGTAATTGCTGCCTTTGGTTTATTACTACAGCCTATTGGATATCAGTGGCAGCCATTAACCATTGTTGGAGCTACTATATTGATATTGATATTTACTAAAATTCCGATACCACTTTTAATTTTAGGTGGGTTTATTTTAGGTGTAATATTTTAAGATGGCAATTTGTTTAATAATAAAATTGTTAAACTAATTCTAAGCCATTTTAAAATCAAAATTTAGTATATTCACTTAAATTAAGTTGAATTGAGTTAAGTGGAATACAAATTGCCATTAAGAACTTTTATAGCTTAGCTATGGCACGCATTAAAAGTTCTATAAAATGTCAATTTGTTAAGGTGGAGCATGTTGAATCCGGCTGATTTAAAATCCGCATGGCAACACTTAAGTAATTTAAATGATGGTACCCACCCGTTAGGTGGAGGCAAGGCTAAAAGAAAGGCTCAAGAATTTATAAATACTGGTGGTTATAAGGTAAATCAAGATAAAAAGAATGATACGAACACTCCTTAGTTTATCTTTTGTGCTGTTGTTTCTAGGTTGTTCCGATAAAAACAGGGTTGAAATTGATTTTTTTACTATTGCAACTCCAAAAATTCAGAACATTGAAATAATAGAAAATACGCGTAATGATGGATATATAATTTTGGAAGGCGACACATTAAAATATAAACGAGGTTTTCAAATTGATAATTTAGCAGAGCCTTGTCCCAAAATAATGTATATGCCAATTAAAGATAGTAGTTATGTACCACCAAATGGTTTCTTTATTAGTAAGAATAGAAATTTTGATTTAGACAGCTACAGAAAACAGAATTTAAAATACACAAAAATAGATGGTAGGAATGCAAAAATCACCTACCCAATAGAAAATGAAGGAGTTATAGGGGTTTATATAGATAGTTTATATTACTGGACTAGCTCAGACTTACAAGGTGTAGCACAATTCCACATTTATGGGTTTGTTAGGGATAAAAACCAGAAAGAGATTGCCTTGAGTTTAGAAAGCATTGAATTTAAAGAAAAGTAAGCTTACCTCAAAAAGTTGGAGTTGTGAATAGGGTAGTAGCAGAGCAACTTCTATGATAAATGTGGAGTAAACCCTACGTTGTAAAGAAGTAGGTTAAGACTTACCCCAAAACACCCCAACTCTTTTAAGTCTTAAGCAGTGAGACTTGAAAGTTTGAATGAGGATAAGTGTCTCTGACACGGAAAATTATGAACCGCTTTATTATATTTGAAAGTGATAGGCTTTAAAACCGGTCAGAGACCTAGGTATTCATTAAAACAGAGGTTTTGTTGAACGATTTGTTTGTTTCGAGTGATAATATAGGGCAGTCAATAGGTGAAAAACTTATAGAAATAGCTGCTGCATAAGCTTTTAAGACCAATTACTGTGGTTTATTATTACAAACGGCTAGCGATAATATTCCTGCTCAAAACTTGTATTTAAAAACGGGTTTTGTTCAAGAAAAAGATTACTTCTATCTAAAAGCTTTTAATTATAATAACTCATCGTCATCTTCCATAAAACCAAAATCTTCATCATCATTTAATTTAGAAGATCTAGTAAGTACGCTATGACCAGAATTTGGACTATTATCATCAAATCCACCACCTGAAGGTCCATATTGTGTTGAGTTAATGTCAACAAACTTGGCATATTCTTTAATGAAACGAACATCTACATCTTCTTGAGCACCGTGTCTGTTTTTGGCAATTATTAGTTGTGCCATGTCCTCGGTTGAGTTTCCTTCATCATCTTGATCTAAATCATAGTATTCAGCACGATAGATAAACATTACCATATCGGCATCCTGCTCAATTGATCCTGATTCACGAAGATCGGATAGTTGTGGTCTTTTAGAACCTGTTCTTGTTTCAACCGAACGGTTTAACTGCGAAAGTGCGATAACTGGTACTTCAAGTTCTTTAGCTAGTTGCTTAAGTGCTCTTGAAATTCCACCAATTTCTTGTTCACGATTTCCACCTTTGTTAGATTCTGACGTACCATTCATTAACTGCAAATAATCAATGATAATTAATTGAATGTCGTGCTTTGCTTTTAATCTTCTACACTTCGCTCTAAGTTCAAATATGGTCAGAGCAGGAGTATCATCAATAAAAATCGGTGCATCGTTTAACTTTCCAACTTTTTCGGTTAGTTGAGCCCATTCATGATCCTTCAAATCACCTTTTCTAATTTTATCACCTGCCAGCTCCGTTTCACCAGAAATTAATCTGTTTACTAATTGAATAGAACTCATCTCTAAAGAAAATACGGCAACTGGCATGTTGTGATCAACAGCTGCGTTACGAGCAGCGCTTAATACAAATGCGGTTTTACCCATACCAGGACGAGCTGCAAGGATTACTAAATCTGATTTTTGCCATCCACCAGTAATCTTATCTAAATTACTAAAGCCAGAAGGAACACCAGTGTGACCATCTGTTTTATGCCTTAGCTCTTCTAAAGCAGTTAATGATTGTTTTACAACAACGTTAATTCTTTCTGTACTCTTACGTAAATTGTTTTCGGTTACTTCAAATAAACCCTTTTCAGCACGATCCATCAACTGAAATATATCAGTTGAATCATCATAAGCATCTTGAATAATTTTATTAGAAATGCTAATTAATTCACGTTGAATGTACTTCTGTATTATAATTCTACTGTGATGCTCTACGTGAGCAGCAGAACCAACACGATTTGTTAGTTGCGTAACATAATAAGGACCACCAACTGACTCTAAATCACCATTAATTCTAAGTTGTTCTGTAACTGTTAATACATCAATTGGTTCTGATTTTTCAAATAGTATGGCAATGGCTCTAAATATTTTACCATGCGCTTCTTTATAAAATGCTTCAACTTTTAAAATTTCGATTACTGCGTTTAATGCCTGTTTTTCAAGCATAATTGCACCAAGTACAGCTTCTTCAAGGTCGAGTGCCTGTGGTGGAAGTTTAGTTAGGTCAAGTGAAGGGTTATTACCAAGGTTAGTGCCGTAGCCTTTTTTGCTTGTAGTGTTATAGTCTTTTTGGACATTAATGTTTTGCATGTCCAAATATATTTAGAATTAATTCCATTTTTTGTTTCTTTTACTCACACAGAGTATTGATAAAAATAGGTAACCTTTTTTTAACATTTGTTTTATAGCCTATTAGAATTATCGTAAATGTGCAAATAATGTTAATTGTTTTTTAATATAGTCATTTTTGCGCCAAAAACGAAGAAAAAAGTGTTAATAACTTTGTGTTAATAACAATATCGGTGTGGATAAATCTAAAAATAAACATTCTTATTATTAAGAATTTAAATCGCACTATTTAAATTTGAGATAGGTAACTTTGGCACACTTTATTTCGATTAATAGGAGTAATATCAAAACGAAATATTTTACAAACACTAATAAATAACAATTGAAAAGTTTTTCAAATCAACGAATGGTAATTGGGATGCATCCTGCCATGGAAGCAATTAATTCTGGAAAAGAAATTGAATCAATATTTCTTCAAATAGGATTAAAAGGAGAAGGTTACCAAGAGTTACATCAATTAGCAAAAGATCGAAATATTCGAGTTAAAAGAGTGCCAATTGAAAAATTGAATAGACTTTCAAGAAAGAATCACCAAGGTGTTATTCTTTTTGTTTCTCCAATACCTTTTGTACAATTGGGTAATTTGCTTCCACAGATTTATGAGAAAGGGCAAGACCCATTTTTCATATTACTCGATAGCATTACGGATGTAAGAAATTTTGGAGCTATTGTACGAACGGCTGAAGCAATGGGGGCTAATGGAATTGTTATAGGCCTAGACAACAGTGCTCCGGTGAATGAAGATGCTCTTAAAACAGCTGCAGGTGCATTTGAATACCTTCCTATTTGTAGGGAACATTCACTTACAGCATCGGTTGATTTTTTAAGAAATTCGGGTTTAACAATAGTAGGAGTGACTGAAAAAGCAGCTAACTCTATTTATACAACAAAATTTGATGGGCCTATTGCTATAATAATGGGAGCAGAGGATGTTGGAATTTCAGATCAACTGATAAAAGAATGTGATGAGCTCGTTAAAATTCCACTTAATGGTAATGTAGCCTCGCTTAATGTTTCGGTGGCAGCAGGAATTGCAATTTCAGAAATAGTGAGACAGCGAAATACCTAAGAAAATTTATCGCCGCTCATCTTTTTAACATCAGCAACAATTTTCTTAATGTCTTGCTCTTTTGAAGTTTTGCAAATAAGCAAGGCGTCTTTTGTGTCGACTACAATAAAATCTTTTAAGCCCTGAGCTACAATCAATTTGTCGTCACTTGCTTTGATTATACAATCGGTACTATCATAAATAATTATGTTTTTACCTATAGCCGCATTTCCTAAATAATCTTTTTCAATTATTGACTGCAGTGAACCCCAAGTTCCTAAGTCGCTCCATCCAAATTCAACGGGCTTTACCATTACATTGGTAGCTTTTTCCATTAAACCATAGTCAATGGAGATATTAGTGCAATGTTCGTATGCTTTTAAAATGGCGGCTTCTTCTTTTGGGGTATAATAATGACCCTTCACGTCTTTAAAAACCTCTTCAATTTCTGGTAAATGTTTGTGAAGTCCTTTTAAAATGCTTTTTACACTCCATACAAATATTCCCGAATTCCATAAAAATTCACCACTTTTTACAAAAGTCTTGGCAAGGTCCAAATCGGGTTTTTCAGTAAAAGTTTTTACTTGATGGAATTCTTCCTCGCTTTTTTCTGATTCTTTTTTGAATTGTATATAGCCATAACCAGTATCAGGTCGACTAGGCTTTATGCCTAAGGTAACTAGCTGGTTTTGTGCTAAAGAATATTCTAAGCTAGTTTCAACTTCTTCAATAAATTTTTGTTCATCTAATATTAAATGATCAGATGGAGCTACAACCATTGCTCCTTTGGCATTTTTTGAAGCAATTTTATAAGCGGCATAAGCAATACAAGGCGCAGTATTGCGAGCAATAGGCTCACATAATATTTGATCGTCAGTAATGTTTGGTAATTGTTCTTTAATTAACCCTTTATATGATTCGTGAGTGACAATTAAAATATTTTCTTCGGGACAAATTTTCTTAAAACGCTCATAAGTGTACTGAATAAAAGTTTTCCCAGTTCCAAGAATATCAAGAAATTGTTTTGGATATGAAGCTCTGCTCATTGGCCAAAATCTGCTGCCAATTCCACCAGCCATAATTACTGCGTAATAATTAGTATTCATTAATAGTTATTTTAAATCTATTAGTTTGATGATTTAAATAATTCCTTCTTTTAATAAATCATGAAGGTGAATCATACCAATGTACTCATTGTTTGAAACCACTATGACTTGGCTTATGTTGAAATTTCTCATTATTTGAGCTGTTTCAATTGCTAAGGTATCACCTTCTACAATTTTTGGGGCATTTCCCATAAAATCTTTAACTAATCCTGTTTCAAATTCTATTCTTTTTGAAATTGCTCGCCTAATATCGCCATCCGTAACTATTCCAATAATAGTGTCCTTATCCATAACAGCCGCTGCGCCTAATCGTTTAGAGCTAATTTCAAGAACAGCCTCTTTCAAAGTGTTACTTGTTCTCAATATAGGTCTTTCATGAATTACTGCTAAGTCAGCCGCTTTTAGATACAGTTTCTTACCTAAAGCACCTCCTGGATGATATTTTGCGAAGTCAACACTAGTAAACTCTCTACAATGAAGCAATGCCATCGCTAAAGCATCTCCAACAGCAAGTTGCACTGTTGTGCTAGTGGTTGGGGCTAAATTATTTGGACATGCTTCTTCAGTTACAGTGGTGTCAATTACAAAGTCGCTAAATTCTGCAAGGGTAGAACCCATGTTTCCTGTAATGGCGATTAATTTATTTTTTCCGGTTTTAATTATTGGAACTAGCACTTTTATTTCGGGTGAATTACCACTTTTTGAAATACATATTACGGTATCATTATCTTGAACCATTCCCAAATCACCATGTACAGCATCGGCTGCATGCATAAACATAGCTGAAGTGCCAGTGGAGTTTAAAGTGGCTACAATTTTATTTGCAATGTTGGCACTTTTTCCTATTCCTGTCACAATAACTCTACCTTTCGATTCGTATATGTGTTTTACAGAGTTTACAAAGTTTTCATCAAGTAATTTTATTACCTTAGTAATAGCCTCAGACTCCATTATTAGGGTCTTTTTAGCAATGTCTAGTATTTCTTTGGCAGATTTCAATGGAAGTAAATATATTTAGCTTAAAATTTTGGTAAAAGTAAGGGTTTGAATGTCACTCTAAACATGTATCTTCATAACTATAATGTCGGAATTAACAAAATCACTGCATAGCAGTTTAAAAAGCTTCTTTGGGTTCAACTCTTTTAAAGGAGATCAAGAAGCAATCATCAATAATATACTCGAAGGTAAGAACACCTTTGTTATTATGCCAACTGGTGGAGGAAAAAGTATGTGCTATCAGCTACCTGCGATAATGAGCGAAGGTACAGCTTTAATTATTTCCCCCTTAATTGCTTTGATGAAAAATCAAGTAGATCAATTGAGAGCCTTTGGTGAAAGTGAGTCGATAGCCCATTATATGAACTCCTCTTTGACCAAAAATCAAATAATTAAGGTGAAAGCAGATGTTTCTGCTGGTAAAACAAAACTTTTATATGTTGCTCCAGAATCTCTTATTAAAGAAGAGAATGTGGAATTTTTACGTTCAATTAAAGTTTCATTTATTGCAGTTGACGAAGCTCACTGTATTTCTGAATGGGGTCACGACTTTAGACCCGAGTATCGAAAAATAAAATCAATTGTTGAAAATATTGGAGATAATATTCCTCTTGTTGGATTAACAGCAACGGCAACTCCAAAAGTTCAGGTGGATATTTTAAAGAACTTACAAATTCAAGATGCAACAATTTTCAAGTCCTCATTTAACCGAGACAACCTGTATTACGAAATACGACCTAAAGTTAATGTTGAGCGTGAAATCATCAGATACATTAAAGAACATCCTGGAAAATCAGGAATTGTTTATTGTTTGAGTCGTAAAAAAGTAGAAGAAATAGCCCAACAGTTGGTGGTAAATGGCATTAATGCAATTCCTTATCACGCTGGACTAGAAAGTAAATTACGAGCTAAACATCAAGATATGTTTCTAATGGAAGATGCAGATGTTGTTGTAGCTACCATAGCCTTTGGGATGGGAATTGACAAACCCGATGTGCGTTTTGTTATTCATCATGATATACCTAAAAGTTTAGAGAGCTATTACCAAGAAACAGGTAGAGCCGGAAGAGACGGTGGCGAGGGTAACTGTATTGCTTTCTATAAAGAAAAAGACATTATAAAACTAGCTAAATTCTTAAAAGACAAGTCAGTAGCTGAACGAGAAATAGGTATTCAATTACTACGTGAAGTAGTGGATTATTGCGAATCGGTTGTTTGTCGAAGAAAACAAATTCTGCATTATTTTGGAGAAGTGTATGATGAAACACAGTGTCAAGGAAGTAAGATGTGTGACATATGTAGGCATGATCGAGACAAGTTTGAGGCCCAAGAAGATGTTTTATTAGTTTTAAAAGCTTTGAAAGGCTCAGGAGACAAGTTTAACTCCAAATATCTACTTCATATAATAATGGGAGTTCCCAACAAGATTCTTAAATCATATAAGCATAATGAACTGCCTGAATTTGGAAAAGGAGCAGGGAAGGACCGTAAAATTTGGGAGTCTGTTATTAGACAAAGTTTACTTTACGGATTTATTGATAAAGATTTAGAAAACTACGGCATTTTACAACTAGCCAAAAAAGGCAAAGAATTCATCAAAAACCCTGTTTCAATAAAGTTCACAATGAATTTTGATTTTGAATCTGTTTCTGAAGAAGAAGGTCAAAAAATGCAAGGAGGTGGAGCCTTAGATCAAAACTTGTTTAATGAGCTTAAGGAGCTTCGAAAAGCATTAGCGAAACAAAAGAAAGTACCACCTTTTGTTATTTTTCAAGACCCTAGTTTAGAGGAAATGTGCACGATGTTTCCAATAACTAATACAGAATTGCAAAAAATTCAAGGTGTTGGGGCTGGAAAAGCAATTAAATTTGGTAAACCATTTTTGGAGCATATTCAAAAATATGTAGAAGAAAACGATGTATTTAGACCTGATGATTTTGTGATGAAAAGCACGGTAAATAAGTCAGGTTTAAAAGTTTATATAATTCAAAACATTGATAAACGAATTCCAATTGACGACATTGCTAATGCCAAAGGTTTAGAAATGCCAGAAATTATAAAGGAATTGGAAAGAATTGTTGAATCTGGAACAAAATTGAATATCAACTACTACATTGATGATGTTTTGGACTACGACAGACAGGATGAAGTTTTTGAATATTTTAACGAGGCAGAAACCGATTCAGCTGAAAAAGCACATAAAGAATTAGGGGAAGATGAATATTCATTAGAAGAAATTCAACTTATGCGAATAAAGTATTTGTCTGAGATAGGGAACTAGGCTATTTGTCTACTTCTCCCATAACTAAGTCTAAGGAGCCAACAATTGCTACTAAATCAGCAATAAGTACTCCGCGACTAATTTCTGGTAATACACTTAAATTAGAGAAACACGGTGAGCGTACTTTGCAGCGCTTTGGAATATCTGATTTTTCATCACCCAAAAAATAAAATCCTAATGAACCTTTAGGGCTTTCACCACGAACGTAATGTTCAGTTTGTTTTATCCTAATTTTCTTTGGCACAAACTGTCTAGGGTCAAAATCCGGACTTCTTTTTAAATCTGTCTGCAAACGTGTAATACATTGTGTTATAATATGAAGGCTTTCTTTAACTTCTTGCATACGCACGTCAAATCTGTCCCAACAATCACCAAGCGTACCCATTTTACCTTCCCCTTTAGGGATGTTAAAGTCTAATTCAGGATAAACTGAATAAGCATCTTCTCTTCGTAGGTCATAGGCTAGGCCAGAACCTCTTAAAACAGGACCCGTACAACCATAGTCTAATGCGGTCGTTAAAGGTAGAATACCAACATTGGCTGTCCTTTTAATGAAAATAGGGTTGTCGCTAAGTAGTGCGTTTAAGTCAGTTAATTTTGGTGTAAAATAGTCTACAAAGTCTTTGCAGCGTTCTTCAAATCCTACTGGAAGGTCATAATATAAACCACCAATCCATATGTAATTGTAAAGCATTCTTGAACCACTTAGCCATTCCAACAAGTTCATAATGTGCTCCCTATCTCTAAAACACCACATAAATGGAGTAAAAGCGCCTATATCTAAACCAAAGGTTCCAATTGCAATTAAATGAGAGGCAATTCTATTTAATTCTGCAACTAAAACACGTATGTATTCTACTCGTTGTGGAATTTTATCAGTAATTCCTATCATGTGCTCAACACCCATCGAAAATATGTGGTTGTTGTTCATGCTCGACATGTAATCTAGTCGGTCAGTAAATGGAATTATTTGATTGTAAGGAAGATTTTCAGCATGTTTTTCAAAACAACGATGTAAATAACCAATATGAGGCCTAACATCTACAACTACTTCGCCATCAGTTACTAATTCAAGTCTAAGTACGCCATGGGTAGAGGGGTGTTGTGGACCCATATTCAGGATCATTTCACTATCTTTAAGTTCTATTTTTTCACTGGAACTCAAAATAATTTATTCTGTTTGGATGGTGTAATTCCTAAATGGATATAAGCTTTTTCAGTGGCTTCTCTTCCTCTCGGAGTACGCATTAAATACCCTTCTTGAATTAAAAATGGCTCGTAAACTTCTTCAATAGTTCCACTTTCTTCACTTACAGCTGTGGCTATAGTTTTTATTCCTACAGGCCCACCTTTAAATTTTTCTACAACCGTACTAAGTATTTTATTGTCCATTTCATCAAGTCCATGTTCATCAACATTTAATGCTTCTAAAGCATACTTTGCAATTTTCACATCAATGTTTCCATTTCCTTTTATTTGGGCAAAATCTCTTGTTCTTCTAAGCAATGCATTGGCAATTCTCGGAGTACCTCTGCTTCTTCTAGCAATTTCATAAGCTCCCTCATCACTTATTTCAACTTTTAATATTTCTGATGAGCGTAATACAATGGTCGTTAGAAGTTTAGAGTCGTAGTATTCTAAACGCGCGTTAATTCCAAATCGAGCTCGTAAAGGCGCCGTTAATAAGCCAGACCTAGTTGTTGCGCCTACTAATGTAAAGTTGTTTAGCCCAATCTGAACCGTTCGTGCACTTGGACCAGTATCCAACATGATGTCGATTTTAAAATCTTCCATCGCGCTATACAAGTATTCCTCAACTACCGGACTTAATCGATGTATTTCGTCAATAAATAGTATGTCATTTTCATCTAGGTTAGTAAGAAGACCTGCTAAATCACCAGGTTTATCCAAAACAGGCCCAGAGGTGATTTTAATTCCAACACCTAGTTCATTTGCTATTATGTGAGAAAGCGTTGTTTTACCAAGTCCTGGAGGGCCATGAAGTAAAACATGGTCTAATGCTTCTCCACGCTGTTTTGTTGCCTCAACAAATATTTTAAGGTTTTCAATTATTTTGTACTGACCAGTAAAATCTTCAAAAGATATGGGGCGTAATACTTTTTCAATATCCGCATCTACAGCATCAAAATTTTCGGAGGATGGATCTAAATTTTCATTCAGCATAGTGCAAAGGTACTATTTAGTTAAGCGATTACATCCATTGACATTCCCGAAATATTTTCTGCAGATAAAAGAGGTTGATTTCTAAATCGAAGTAAGAGTTGTGCAACTGCTAAGACATCTTTTTCGCAATACTTTGTAATTCTGTCAATACCTTTTTCTTCGTAATACACGCGGTAAACATCACTGCCTTGAATATCGTCTTTTGGTGATGGGATGTTTAAAATAGTTGTTAAAAGTTCTAAAGAAGTGTAACTTTTATAGTCGCCAAATTTCCACAATTCTAGTGTATCTAAAAATGGAATTTCCCAAGGTTTTTTACCTGCAATTTCAAGCATTTTAGGCATTTTCAAACCATTAATTACTATTCTTCTGGCAAGATATGGAAAGTCGAATTCTTTGCCATTATGCGCACATAAAACACGGTGGCCTTGGGCATTTAATAATTTAGAAAACGAAGTTAATATTTCTTTTTCATCGTCACCTGAAAATGACTTTACTCTAAATTCTGTTCCTTCAGGATTAGCAAAAATTCCAACTGAAATACATACTATTTTACCAAATTCAGCGTAAATTCCAGCACGTTGGTAAAACTCATCTTCGGGTATTTCATCTTTATTTAAGTAGTCAGATTTTTTAGCCCAAAGCGACTTTAGTTTTTCGGGCATTTGCTCCCTTTTTTCAAACAATGGAACAGTTTCAACATCAAGAATAAGCAAATTACTAAGTGGGAGAGATTCTAGCATAGCCGTTATTACAATTTTAGTTTAACAATAAACTAAACTATAAAAACTCCTGGTTTTTTTACTAATGGAATTGGAATCATATTTTCTTCCTTGATGCTTTCTGTAACAAAAACATACTTTTTATCATACATCACACCCTCTAAATAGAAGCTGATCCAGTATTCATTATTGATTCCAAATAACTGTTTATCAATAGGTTCTATAAGAGCAAATTCATGACCCTCAATTTGTTTGAATGCATGTCTTAAAACAGAAGTTTTCACTTCTTTGCCATCAATTGAACCATAGCCTTTTGAAGAAACCAATACATTAGTGATGGTTTCTTTTTTCATATTAACCAGATAAACCTGCCAAAATTGGTCATCAGGGGTGCTTTCTTCTAAACAAACTGCAATACCAATTTGGTCTACAATATTTTCAGGTAAATCATTAAGCATATTTATACTTTTGAGATTTTAATTAATGCTCGATTTTATTTCTTCTTTGGTGCTGCTTTTGGCTTTGCTTTTGCCTTCGCTTTAGGTTTAGCTTTTGCCTTTGGTTTAGCTGCTGCTTTATCTTTTGGAGCAGCTTTGCCTTTACCTTTTTTATCTGGAGTTTCAGCTTCTAGTTTTACAACTTGATCCCACGTTAAATCTTTTGGTTCAATATCCTTAGGGATTTTAACGTTCTTTTTGCCAAATTTAATAAATGGACCCCAACGGCCGTTTAAAACTTGAACCGTTTCATCTTCCTCGAAAGTTTTGATTAGACGGTCTGCATCACGTTGCCTCTTCTCCTTAATAAGCTCAATTGCTCTTACTTCTCCAACAGAAAATGGATCATCTTCTTTTGGTAGAGATACAAACTTACCATCGTGCTGAACATATGGTCCAAAACGACCAATATTTGCTTTAATTTCTTTCTCCTCAAAAGTACCAACAACACGAGGCATTTTGAATAAATCTAAAGCTTCTTCTATAGTAATAGTTTCTAAAAGCTGTCCCTTTCTTAAGCTGGCATATTGAGGCTTTGGATCACCCTCATTTTCTGCGTTTTCGCCCAATTGTACAAAAGGTCCAAAACGACCAATTCGGGCATAAATGTTTTTACCAGATTTAGGGTCTACACCAACTTCTCGCTGAGAGTTTGGTCTTTCAGCATTTTCTAAGGTTTCTTCAACTTCTAAATGAAATGGCTTGTAGAAACCATCAATCATTTTAGTCCATTCTTGCAATCCGTTAGCGATGTCATCAAATTGCTTTTCAACATCCGCAGTGAAATTGTAATTCATTACATTTTTAAAATGCTTGAATAGAAAATCATTCACTAATACGCCAATATCACTTGGGAAAAGCTTGTTTTTCTCTGCCCCAACTACTTCAGTAGCTTCTTCTGTGCTAATATCGTGACCATTTAATCGAAGTATTTGATACTTTCGGTCAATACCTTCTCTTTGCTCCTTATCAACATATCCTCTTCGTTGAATAGTTGAAATAGTTGGTGCATACGTTGAGGGACGACCAATTCCAAGCTCCTCTAATTTCTTTACTAAACTTGCTTCTGTATATCGCGCTGGTGGTCGCGTAAAACGCTCCATTGCCTCAATTTCTTTGGTTGTTAAAATATCACCTTCAAAAACTGGGGGCAACATTTTCTCATCGTCCGAATCAAAATCTACTTCTTCATCATCTAATGACTCGCGATACAATTTTAAAAATCCATCAAATTTTAAGACTTCACCTCTTGCAACAAAATCTTCTTTTCGAGAGGAAATATCAATTTTTGCAGTGGTCTTTTCAATTTGAGCATCAGACATTTGTGACGCTAGTGCTCTTTTCCAGATTAATTCATACAAGCGTTGTTCTTGCGCATCTTTGCTGGCTGAAGTATTTTCAAAATAAGTTGGACGTATGGCTTCGTGAGCCTCTTGAGCAACATTACTTTTTGTCTTGAATTTCTTGAATTGGTGGTACTTTTCACCATAATTTTTAAGAATTTCATCTTTAGCAGCATTTAATGCGAAATCACTCATGTTAACAGAATCTGTTCTCATGTAGGTGATTTTTCCAGCTTCATACAATTTTTGAGCCAAAAGCATTGTTTTACTTACCGAATAGCCAAGCTTTCTACTTGCTTCTTGTTGAAGAGTAGATGTAGTAAATGGAGCAGCCGATGACTTTTTAGTTGGTTTAGTTTCAACCGAGCTAATTGCATAAGTAGCGTCTTTACAATCCTCTAAAAACTGTTCAACTTCTTTTACCGTTTTGAACTTAGTATTCAATTCTGCTAAAACCCGTTCTTGATTATCGCCACATAAAAATTGTGCTCGAACTCTAAAGGATGATTCAGCGTTAAAGTCTATAATCTCACGCTCTCTCTCAACTATTAAACGTACAGCTACAGATTGAACTCTACCGGCACTTAAGTTGGGTCTAATTTTTTTCCAAAGAATCGGAGATAATTCAAATCCAACAAGTCTATCTAATACTCTACGAGCTTGTTGTGCCATTACCAAGTTGTAATCAATTTTTCTTGGATTCGCAACTGCATTTAATATTGCAGGCTTAGTAATTTCATGAAACACAATTCTTTTGGTATTCGAATCTTTCAAGCCTAATGCTTCAGATAAATGCCAAGATATAGCTTCTCCCTCCCGATCCTCATCAGTCGCTAACCAAATCATTTCTGCAGATTTTGCTAACTTTTTTAATTCAGCCACTACCTTCTTTTTGTCATCAGGAATAATGTAACGCGGATTATAATTATTATCTACCTCTACGGCATCGTTTCCTTTTTCTAGATCTCGTATGTGACCATAGCTAGACTTTACTACAAAGTCTTTTCCTAGGTAATTTTCAATTGTTTTTGCCTTTGCAGGCGACTCAACTATTAAAAGGTTTTTTGCCATTTTTTTGTGTGTTACTCTGAGCAAAGTAACTAATTAATAAATATAGCTGGCAAGTTTTTGTTTCTATTTAACATTGGCAATTCATCTGAATACGTATGTAAAAAACACATATACAGAATGTTAAATAGGGTAATAAAAATATTTTAAAACATTTTTATTACTTAAATTTCTATAGAGAGTAGAGCTTTTTGGCTAATTCAAAGGTTTTGCAGTGAGCATTAACTATATCTTTTATGTGTTCAGAGTAGCCTCCGCCCATTGCAACGGTGCAAGGAAGACCGTAATTCACGGCTGTCTCAAACACAAACTCGTCTCGAAATGCACAACCTTCATTACTCAGACCTAATTTGCCAAGTTTGTCAGTTTTTAATACATCCACACCGCTTAAGTAATAAAGAATGTCTGGCTTCTCTTTTTCAATTATCGATGGAAGTGTTCTTTTTAGTATATCCAAATACTCAGCATCATCCATATTCTTATGAAGTTCAATATCTAAATCAGATTTTTCTTTACGATGTGGGAAATTGTCTTTTCCATGCATACTAAAAGTGAAGACAGATGAATTATCTTCAAAAATTTTCGCTGTTCCATTCCCTTGGTGTACGTCTAAGTCACATATTAATGCTTTTTTAATTTTATTATGATGTAATAAATAGTTAGCAGAAATGGCAAAATCATTCAATAAACAAAATCCTTCGCCAAAATCTTTGAAGCTATGATGAGTTCCACCAGCAACATTTAATGAAACACCATATTCAAGTGCAAAGAGCGCTGCATCAATACTTCCTTGAGCTATGGTTATTTCTCTTTCTACGAGTTCTTTGCTTAAAGGAAATCCAGTACGTCTTTCTTCTTGTTTTGATAGTGCTAGTTGTTGTAATTTTTTCCAATAAGCTAAGTCGTGTGTTAACAAAATACTATCAACCTCAGCCTCGTTGGGTTGATGGATGTTTTCAGCTGTTATTATACCATGGTGAATTAATTGTTGTGGTATCAACTCATATTTTATCATCGGGAATCTATGGCCTTCAGGTAATGGATGTGAAAAGTTGGGATGATAAACTATTTTAAACATATTTATTTTGAAACGTTATTATCATTGCATATTCTAAGAAAGAACACTGAATTTCAATTATGATTGTTTATTCCTTCAAACAATCTGAAATTAACAGACAGATTTGTTCCAACATGATTTTATCGCATTCATCAAAATGATTTAGTTTAGAATGATCCACATCTAAAATAGCGACAACCTTGTTCTTTTTTAAAATTGGTACCACTATTTCAGACTTAGAATCGCTACTACAAGCAATATGACCTGGAAATTCATCCACATTTGGGACAATAATCGTTTCAGCATCTTGCCATGCTTTGCCACAAACACCTCTTCCTAATTGTATTCTTGTACACGCAACTGGCCCTTGAAAAGGACCCAAAACCAATTCTTCGTTTTTAACGATATAAATGCCAACCCATAACCAATTAAATGTTTGTTTTAAGGCAGCAAGGATATTAGAAACGTTAGCAATAAAATCCTCTTCACCTTCAACTAATGCCTTTAATTGAGGTATTAATTCTCTATATTTTGTTTCCTTATCCGCTAAAGCGGATACAACTAAATTTTCAGCCATAATGCAAAGATACTTACTAATGGATAGTACTTTTCAAAAGAAACTATATATTCGAGAAATAATTAAACAAGTCGTCATATGAAGTCAAAATACCTTTTACTGCCGCTATCAATTCTTGGAATAGCATTATTCTCATTTTTTATATTTCCTGCCGAAGGCATGTTCCCAGTTAGTGAGCTTTCTTCTATTGATTTGAAAAAAGCAGGATTGAGAATGAATCAATCTGATATTTTTGATGCTAATAAAACAAGTTTAAGCGATGCATTGGTAAAAGTTGGAGGTTGTACTGGGTCTTTTGTTTCTGATGAAGGCTTGATTATCACCAATCACCATTGTGCTTTTGGAGCTGTAAGTGCTGTTAGTACAGCAAAAAACGATTACTTAACTGATGGTTTTTTGGCTAAAACCAAGGAAGAGGAAATCCCTGCTAAAGGCTTGACTTGTAGAATAACAGAATCATATGAAGATGTATCTGATAGAGTTTTAGAGTTCACTTCAACTATTACTGACCCGGTAAAACGATTAGAGCAAATTGAAACAAATATAGGCAGCATCGAAAAAGAAGAAAGAGCTAAGAATCCGGGCAAAACCATTGAAATTTCTGAGATGTTCACCGGTAGAACTTATTTTCTTTTTAGATACCAAACCCTAAGCGACGTTCGCTTAGTTTATATTCCTAGAAGAGCTATTGGTGAGTTTGGTGGAGAATCTGATAACTGGATTTGGCCTAGACATACGGGCGATTATTCATTTTTAAGAGCTTATGTTAGCCCAGATGGAACTCCTTCTGCTTACAATGAAAACAACATTCCTTATACTCCAAAAAAACATCTTAAAATTAATTCAAGTGGGGTAGAGGATGGCGACTTTGTTTTTGTTTTAGGATATCCCGGTCGAACGTTTAGAAATCAACCCGCATCATTTTTAAACTATCAAGAAAAATACCAGCTTCCATATATTTCAGATTTGTACGAATGGCAAAATAAAACCATGTACCGCATCTCTGAAGGTGATAAAACGATAGAGCTGTCGCTTGCAAGTAGAATTAAAGGAAATGCCAATACCTTAAAAAACTACAAGGGCAAAATTAAAGGAATGCGTCAGCTAGCTATGACTGCAGAAAGAGCTAATCAAGAAATTGCATTGCAAAAATTTATCGATTCAAATAAAAAAACTAAAGAAAAGTACGGTTCAGTTATTACAGAAATTGATTCCATTTATGGGGAGAAAGAAAACACTGCTGAACTAGATATGTGGTATTCGCAAGTAATGCGAAGTTGTAGGTCGCTTTATGCCGCTTACCTAATTAATAGATTGAAAGAATTGGTTTTGGCTGAGGATTCAGTTCAAAATCAACTAATTGTATTTGAAAGAAATAAAGGTAGGTATGGTAATTTCATAACTAACTATTTGAAATCTTCAAATATTGAAGTTGAAAAAGCAATTTTAAAGAAAATGATGACCGATGCCTTTTCATTTACTGAAGCTAATAGAGTCAACTACATTGACAAAAATCAGTTAACTGATGAAACCTTGGATAAGTGGACGGAAAAACAATTCAAGAAAACAAAATTTACCGAGATAGCATCTGTAGAAGCGATTTTTGCACTAGATGTAAAAGATTTTGTAAAAATTAAAGATCCTTTGGTGACTTTGGCTCGTGACTTAGCTGTACAGTTAGAAGAAATAGAAGCTCGACAAAGAATTGAAGAAGGAGCCTTAAATTCACTGCTTGCTAAGTATGTAGACGCTAAAATGGAGTTTCAAAATAAAGGATTTTTACCTGATGCAAACAGTACACTCCGCTTAACTTTTGGAAATGTGAAAGGGTATAGCCCTGGTGATGGCGCCTATTACGAGCCAATTACCACCTTAACGGGGTTAATTGAAAAAGGAGAATCTAGTGGAGATTATGAACTTCC
>JBLIDK010000024.1:0-29778 GCA_047632595.1 Sphingobacteriales bacterium | reverse complement strand
ACCACTGCCTCCATAAGAATTACTGCTGGCGCTAAAGATTTAGAAACGATAATAAGGGTTCAAAAAAATAGAAACTTCTTAGCTCAAATAAGTCCAACTTTTTCAAATATAGATGGAGGAATTGGAATTTTCTCATCGAAATTCACCATAAATTTCAATAGAAAGTTAACTAGAAGTACCCTAAATAATTTGATGAATTCGGATTTCACGAAAGAGTTAAATTTCAAATTAAAGGAGTAAAAAGCTGTAAAAGTGGAAAATAAAGAGTCTTCAGTTTTGTCAAAATAATGACTGACACTCTGTCATTAAGTCATAATTACCCCTGTGTTTTGGTTCAATTCTGCCAAAAACGACCAAAAAACTCAATTGGCACAAGCATTGACTATATAAAATTGTGTAAAAACTCAATAGTCGAGTTTTTAAAAACATTAAGTACAAAAGAAAGAATAACATGTCAAAAATTATTGGAATAGATTTAGGAACAACCAACTCATGTGTTGCCGTTATGGAAGGTAATGAGCCTGTTGTTATACCTAATAGTGAAGGAAAAAGAACAACACCTTCAATTGTAGCCTTTTTAGATGGTGGCAATGGAGAACGTAAAGTAGGAGATCCTGCAAAAAGACAAGCAATAACGAACCCTGAGCATACAATTCAGTCTATAAAAAGATTTATGGGTTGCAGCATTGATGAGGTAAAGAAAGAAATTGCTCGTGTACCTTATACAATTGTAAAAGGTGATGGAAATACTCCAAGAGTAAAAATTGGTGATAGAAACTATACACCTCAAGAAATTTCTGCAATGGTTCTTCAAAAAATGAAGAAAACTGCTGAAGATTATTTGGGATCTGAAGTAACAGAGGCGGTTATTACTGTTCCAGCTTATTTTAACGATGCGCAACGTCAAGCGACAAAAGAAGCTGGTGAAATTGCGGGATTAAAAGTAAGAAGAATCATTAACGAACCTACTGCGGCATCTCTTGCTTACGGTATGGATAAAAAAGATCAAGAAATTAAGGTAGCAGTATTTGACCTTGGTGGTGGTACTTTTGATATTTCTATTCTAGAGTTAGGTGATGGAGTATTTGAAGTTAAATCTACAAATGGTGATACTCACTTAGGTGGAGATGACTTTGATCAAGTAATTATTGAATGGTTGGCAAATGAATTTAAAACGGATGAGAACATTGATTTATTAAAAGATCCAATGGCTCTACAACGTTTAAAAGACGCTGCTGAAAAAGCTAAAATTGAACTTTCAAGTTCAACTGAAACTGAAATTAACTTACCTTATGTAACTGCAGTTGATGGAGTTCCTAAGCATTTAGTTAGAAAATTAAGTAGAGCAAAATTTGAGCAGTTAGCTGATAAATTAATTCAAGCAACGCTAGATCCTTGTAAAAAAGCTATGAAGGATGCTAAGATGACTTCTAAAGATATAACTGAAGTAATTTTGGTTGGTGGTTCAACAAGAATTCCAGCTATTCAAGAAATAGTTGAGAAATTCTTTGGTAAGAAGCCTTCAAAAGGTGTTAACGCTGATGAAGTTGTTGCAATTGGTGCTGCTATTCAAGGAGGTGTTTTAACTGGTGAAGTGAAAGATGTTCTTTTATTAGACGTTACTCCACTTTCATTAGGAATTGAAACAATGGGTGGTGTTTGTACTAAGCTTATTGAGTCTAACACAACTATCCCAACTAAAAAGAGTGAAACGTTTTCAACTGCTGCTGATAATCAAAGCACAGTAGATATTCACGTATTACAAGGTGAGCGTCCAATGGCTGCTGGAAACAGATCTATTGGTAGATTCCAATTAGATGGAATTCCACCTTCACCACGTGGTGTACCTCAAGTTGAAGTAACTTTTGATATTGATGCAAACGGTATTATGCACGTAAGCGCAAAAGATAAGGCTACAGGAAAAGAGCAACACATAAAAATTGAAGCATCTTCTGGATTAAGTGATGAAGAAATCAAGAAAATGAAAGAAGAGGCTGAATTGAATGCCGATGCTGATGCTAAAATAAAAGAAGATGTAGATAAGTTAAATGCTGCGGATACTTTAATATTTAGTACTGAAAAGCAACTTAAAGAATATGGCGATAAAGTTTCAGAAGATAAAAAAGCTCCAATTGACGAAGCTCTTAAAAATCTGAAAGAAGCTCATGAGAAGAAAGACTTCGAAGCAATGGAAAAACTCTCTGAAGAGTTAACTACGGCATGGCAAGCTGCATCTGAAGAGATGTACAAAGCAACACAAGAAGCAGAAGCTGCTGAAGGTGGAGATGCAACAGAAGCGAAGGCTGATGACGTAACTGACGTTGACTTTGAAGAAGTAAGCGACGAAGAAAAGAAGTAATTTTCTTTAGCAAATAGAAAGCCTCATTTCGAAAGATTTGAGGCTTTTTTTATGCTCTAAAACTAAAGTTTAATAACCTTATAAAAGTGATTACTCTGCTCAAATGAACTTGGGTCAATTATTCTTACAAGATATATTCCACGCTCTTCTGGTAAAGTAATCTTAGCAACACTTGTCTTATAGATTTGAATGGATTGTAATTTTTGACCAGTTGAAGAGTAAATATGAATTTCTCTAGCATTTACAATCCCTCCAAATTCAATATTAACAGTTGATTTGGTTGGATTAGGGAAAAGTGTTACGTCCGGTAAATTACTTGAATGATTATAGAGTGGGAATTCTGATTTTTTGCATACTCCTGAGTTTTGTAAATTTTCTTCAATATAAATTTTGCAAATGGTGGTATCATTTCCACATTCGTCATTTTTAGTAGTAAGCTGAATTGCATATGTCCCATTCTGACTAAATGAGTGGTTAACTACTTTTTGATTTTTTAATATTTCTGTTCTATTACCAAACTCCCATATCCAATTGTCGTTTGAAATAGATTCGGTAGCAATAAAATTAGCATTTAAACCATCTATATTATAACTAAATTCAGCAATCGGTAGGGGATTAATTGTTAAGAATAATGAGACTATACTATCACATCCGTTAGAATTAGTAAATGTGAATAATCCATCACTATTGCTTTCAGTATATTTTATCCCATCAATCCATACGTATGATCCACACGCAACAACTGTATCAATTAAGTGTGTGCTTTTAAGCACGGTAAGGTCAAAATTTACAATTGAATCACAAGAAGTAGAAGATGTAAATGTATCAGACACTATTTGTGAGGAATAATATACATTTCCTTTATATTCAAAACTATCGCAGACTAAAAGAACCGTATCTTTTATTAGACTATTATTTATAGTGACATCGAATGAAATAACACTATCGCAGCCAAAAGAAGAAATTAAAGTGTCTAAATAAATTCCACCTTCAAAATAAGTGTGAGAACCACTTGGCAGAATAAAGCTGTCACATGCAGAAGTTTCAACAAAGGAAATATCACCACAACTTAATTTGTAAATCTCGAAACCATCTACTCCGTTATCAGCACTAAAATACATTTCATTTTCTATTACACTTAAAGAACTTGGAAAAGATCCTGAGTTACCAGGATTTATATCCTCAACCATTTTTGGAACGCCTTGACCACTATAGGTCCATAGTTCACGACCATTTACCTCATCATCCACAGAAAAGTACAAACTTCCATTAAAAACGGTTAAGTTCATTGGCTCCGCAGAATTAGGGCCATTATGTATTTCAAAAGCTATCTCAGGTGGATTTATTCCATCATAATGAAAAATCTGATTTCCCAATAAACCATTGTCTGCAACAAAATAAAGTTCCTCATTAAAGACAACTAGTTCATTGGGTTTTGAGCCTTCAATGCCACTATTCAAATCAACGACCATTGCAGGAGGATTGTTACCGTCAAATTCCCATAATTCTTCACCATTCCCTGAAGTTTTAGCATTAAAATATAGTTTGCTATTAAATTCAATTAAATATTTTGGTTCTGAGGAATTACTACCTAATTCTATATCTGCTTCTATTTGAGGGGGCAAAATGCCATCATAACTCCATAATTCAACACCGTCATTTAGCGAAAGTGCGGTGAAGTAAAGTTTATTGTTAAAAAGTGTCAAATATTCTGGATTTCCACTTTGCCATCCTTCAACAATATCTGAAAGCATAAATGGTGGAGTTATGTCATCATAAACCCATAATTCATAACCGTTTTGGTCATCGCGAGCGTTAAAATATAGTTTATTATTAAATACAGTTAAAAATCTTGGTTGTGCGCTCACCGAGCCAGGGTAAATATCTTTAACTAAAACAGCATTGTTTTGTCCGTCGTAAGAGTAAAGTTCGGAACCATAGGTAGGAATATACGCGGTAAACATCAACAAATTATTAAATTCTGTTAAATTATTTGGTGAAGATCCAAAGCTGTATGTGCTCAAATCTTGAGCCATAATTAGTTGATTCATTGAATCTAGCTTCCACAATTCATGACCATTTAAATCTCCTTCAGCACTAAAATAAATTTCATTTTTATACTGAATAAATTCACTTGGATTTGAACCATTGTTTTTCAAATTTACATTGGCTCCTATTTCTACTCCACTTTGTTCGTTATAAATAAAAATTTCTCGACCATAAAGTTCTGAATTTGAAGCGAAGTATAATTGGTTGTTTATAGTGGTTAAAAATGCTGGATTTGACGTAGCTAAGCCAGGAAAAACTTCACTGACCAATGTTGGATCATTTATACCATCATAAACCCATATTTCGCGACCTAATAAGTCATTATATGCATTGAAATAAAGTTTATTATTCATAACCTCAAATTCATTCGGACTAGAACCAAATTGTCCATTGTTTAAATCTGCCAATTCGTATGGAGGGTTTTGTCTATCGTAAACCCATAATTCTCTATTGTAGAATCCAGAACTTACCGCTCCAAAATAAATATTATCCTGAAATTCGATTAAACTGTTAATTTGTGCATTGCCATTTCCGTTGTTAATGTCAGCTATAAGAGTAGGAGGATTTGTTCCGTCATATTTCCACAATTCGTAGCCACTTATTCCATCTTTAGCTGTAAAATACAGAGTGTCTTCAACAACTAGTAAATGATTAGCTGCGGAAGAACCACCAGGATATATATCATAGATCAATTCAGGAATTCCAGAACTATTTAATTTCATTAATTCTGTGCCATAATCAGTTGTATAGGCGGAAAAGTATAATTCATTTTTATATTCAGTAAAACTTTTGGGATACGAATTATAAAGCCCACTAGGTATATCATAGACCAATATAGGAGTTCCACTAGGATCTAACTTCCAAAGTTCTTCACCCATCACACCAGTGTCAGCTCTAAAATACAGTTCATTTTTAAAGACATAAAACTCTTCTGGTTTGGAGCCTAAAGACCCTGGGTTAATATCTGCTACAAGTTCTGGAGAGTTTATTCCGTCGTACACCCAAAGTTCTTCACCAAATTGCTCATGAAATGCAGAAAAATAAAGTTTGTTATTAAATTCTTGCATTTGTTCAGGAGAGCCGTTACTTGGCCCAACAATTAAATCTGCAACCAATGATAAACCATTGGTTGCATCATAACTGTACAATTCTTTACCTAAATAACCATCATCGGCATTGAAGTATATTTTTCCTTGGAATTCTTTTAACCAAGTTGGATTTGACCCTTTTTCAGTTGTATTTAGGTTTGCTACATATTGTACTTGAGAAATTCCTTGAATTCCGAAGTAAAGTGTGTAAAAAACACTTAGCATTAATCTGTTCATCAGTTGTTTTTTGTAATTCGAGGTTTTGATGACAGAATAATGACAAAGGTTGCCTGAAGGAATGTTGTTTTACATAACTAGCAAATTGAATTTCCCATTCAATCCATAGAGAGGGTCGAAATCATTGGGTTTTTGAGAAGAATTTAAAAATTTACTCTACAGTAACACTCTTTGCCAAGTTTCTTGGTTGATCAACATTACAATTTCGCATTACAGCTATATGATAACTTAAAAGTTGAAGTGGAATTGTTGTCAATATTGCACTAAATACATCATCAGTTGGAGGAACTTCAATTGTGTAGTCTGCTAATGATTTTACTTCGGTGTCACCTTCAGTTACAATTGCAATTACGACCCCTTTTCTAGCCTTAACTTCTTGAATATTGCTTACAACTTTTTCGTAAATTGTATCATGTGTTGCAATTATTACAACAGGCATGTTTTCATCAATTAGAGCTATTGGTCCATGCTTCATTTCTGCCGCTGGATAACCTTCTGCGTGTATATAGCTTATCTCTTTAAGTTTTAAAGCTCCTTCTAATGCAACTGGAAAATTATAACCTCTTCCTAGGTAAAGAAAATTTGAAACGTCTTTAAACTTTCTTGCAATTTCTTGAATTAAATCATTTGATTTTAATACTTCTTCAATCTTGCTTGGAATATTTTCCATTTCAGTTAATAATTTAATTAACTGCGATTTGTTTAAATGACCTTTTTTCTGTGCTAATGAAAATGCGATTAAAGATAATAAGGTAACTTGAGTAGTAAAAGCTTTTGTTGATGCAACTCCAATTTCAGGGCCTGCATGAGTGTAAGCACCTGCATGAGTTGCTCTAGGTATAGAAGCTCCAACTACATTACATATCCCAAATATTGTAGCACCCTTAGATTTTGCCATCTCAATAGCTGCTAAAGTATCGGCTGTTTCACCACTTTGACTAATTGCTATTACAATATCGTCTTCAGTTACTATCGGATTTCTATATCTAAACTCAGAAGCATATTCAACTTCAACTGGAATTCGCGCAAATTCTTCAATTAAATATTCACCTAAAAGACCAGCATGCCATGATGTACCACATGCAATAATTATTAGTCGTTTGGCTTGTAAGAATTTGTCTTCATATTCATTTAAACCTCCTAAAGATATCGTTCCTGTCTTAGCTCGAATTCTTCCTCGCATGCTATCATATATAGCTCGTGGTTGTTCGTAAATTTCTTTTAACATGAAATGATCAAAACCACCTTTTTCAAGTTGTTCTAAATTCATTTCTAACTCCTGAATATATGGCGTTAGCTCTTTATTCTCAATAGTCTTAATAGAATATCCACTTCGTGTGATATACCCAATTTCACCATCGTTTAAGTAAATTACATTCTTAGTGTGTTCAATTAATGGAGTAGCATCAGATGCTACCCAATATTCTCCTTTTCCAATGCCAATAACTAAAGGACTACCTTTCTTAGCAACAATAAGTTCATCCGGTGTTTCATTTGAAATAACACAAATTGAATAAGCTCCAACAACTTCAGTTAAAGCAACTCTTACCGCTTCGTTTAATGGTAGGTTTCCACGTTCTTTAATATCTTCTATAAGATGGATTAACACTTCTGTGTCAGTATCACTTTCAAAAACATGTCCGCGCTTTTCTAATTCTTGTTTAAGTGGAGAATAGTTTTCAATTATTCCATTATGGATAATTGCCAATTTTTTATTACCAGATAAATGGGGATGTGCATTAACATCATTTGGTTCACCATGAGTTGCCCAACGTGTATGGCCAATACCTAAACTTCCTTTGGTATTTTTGTTTTTAACATACTCTTCCAAGTCAGAAACTTTACCGGCTTTTTTCAAAACATTTAAGCCATCATTAATTAAAGCTACACCAGCACTGTCATATCCTCGATATTCTAAGCGATGTAAACCTTTAAGTATTATTGGAAATGCTTCTTGATTACCTATATATCCTACTATTCCGCACATATTGTTTTTATAATGGAGTGACCACTAATTTAAGCTCAATTTTTATATCTTGAGAACTATTATTAACGCTACCGCCAAAGACTGTTCTGTTTCCGTTGGTGCCACCACCCGATGGAATGATTCTTAATATAGGTAATTCGTTAGCAAGTAACTTATCTTGTAAATAGGCTGCAAAATCTAATGTATATGTCTGCGTAGCTTCGTCATATATTCCATCAACCTTATCTGCACCAAAAGCAACATCTTTAATATTCCTTTGTACACCATCCACCACTTCAACTAAAATTAATTTAGATAAGGGTGAATATGAGTTGTTGGTGGTTGGATCTACTTTAATAATTAGCTCTGCCTTATTGATAGCAATATTTGATGAGTCATCAATGCTTAATAAGTCTGGTATTCTAATTTCTGTGTTAATTCCTTGTAAAGGCTGTATATATACTAACGATTGATCTCCAGTAGTGTCGTTCAATTGCTGATTTATAGTGGTTCCAGTGTAGTTATGGCTAAACCTTGAATGAGCTTTAGCCAAATCATTTACACTCAAATTTAATTGAGCTTTTGTATTACCGCTCGTATAATAGATAGTCAGTTTACTATCCGAATTGCGCAAATCCAAATAGTAAAAACCACCTTCTCCTGAAGTGCTTGATGTATCAACTGTAATCTTTAAGCCTTTTAAAAATAAAAGGAAATTATCACTATTGTCGAAAGTATTTGTTCCGTTTTGGTCCAATATACTTTGTCCAAAAGCATTATCTAATGCAATTCTTAATTGAGGTGCTTTTTGTACATCAGAATAAACATTGTCTACCACTTGTTTAATGGTAATGGAATCCTGTAAACCACCGTTAAATGTTTTAGTTCCAATTGTTGGTCCTGAGCTAAAGCTTTTGGTTGAGAAGTATGTTGAATCTACTAAAATTGATTCAGTTAATTCAGAAACATTAACAGTGATGGTTGAATTTTCATCACCATAAAAATCATTCTGCTTTAAACTTAAAACAATACTATCAATAGTTGGGTTAGTACCTAAATCAATTGAATTTGATGGCAGCCTGAATTGTGTGTGAACTTCAGCAAGCGTTTGGCCTAAAACAGGATCTTTAAAGTGTCCAATTAAGTTTCTGGTTAATTGACTTGTTCTAAAACTATCGGCCCGAGTAATAAAGGTTAGAACTTGTAAATCATTAATTACAAGCCCTTCTAATCGGTCATCAGGGTTTTGGAGTTTAATTCCTATGTCTTCAGGGTTTTTACATCCGTTAAACAAAAAAAGACCTAGTAACACCATTGATGTTACTAAGCCTTGAAGTTTTTTGATCATTCGCTTTTAAAAAAAAGTGTTTATTCTACTGTTTCTAAATGATTGTCTTTAACAAGACCGTTGTAAAATTCAGCGTAAGCATCATGATCAACTGTTTCTCCATTAACCATTGTTTCATGGTCTTTATTTATTAAAGCAGTTAATTCAGCATTTGCTCCTGAATGCACAACAGCATCAGAATAGTGTAACGAACCTTTAGTAAGATTAGTGCATGTTCCAGTTTCAAAAACAGAAACATCATCAGCTTTTAAACCGCTACCTACTAAAATATCTTGAAGATTTTCTTGAACATCACCTTCAAAGGTGTTTTCTACAATTGCCGTTACTGCTTTTGATTCAGCAAATAAAGGATCATCTTTATAAATAGTTTTTAATAAAACTGGGATAAAGCTAGTCATCCAACCTTGACAATGAATAATATCTGGAGCCCATCCTAGTTTCTTAACAGTTTCTAATACACCAATACAGAAAAAGATAGATCGCTCTGCATTATCTGCATGGAAAACACCTTTTTTATCAGTGAAAACAGTTTTTCTGTGGAAGAAATCTTCATTATCTAAGAAATACACTTGCATTCTTGCAGAAGGTATTGATGCAACCTTAATTATTAAAGGATTGTCAGTATTGTTTACAACAATGTTAATACCACTTAATCTAATAACCTCATGAAGTCTATTTCTTCTTTCATTAATGTTACCAAATCTTGGCATCAACGCTCTAATTTCAAAACCCTTTTCTTGCATCTTTTGAGGCAATTGGCGTGCTGTTTTTGCTTGCTCGGTAAGTTCTAAAAAAGGAGACATTTCTTGAGAAACAAAAAGAATTTTCTTTTTGGACATAATTTACCTATTTAATTTGTTAGAATAATAATTATGGAGAGCTGAAATGCAAATATACGAAAAAAATAGAGTGAAAGTCAATAAATACCAATCTATTTAGTCTCTTTTTGTTAAAGAAACGTACTTTTGAGCTCCATTTAGGCATATCCTTAATGAAACAGATAAATTCTAGTGCCGAATTAACCCAGTATTTGCATCAACATGCATTAAGTTTAGATAAAACCTTGGGTTTTGTGCCAACTATGGGCGCCCTTCATTTGGGTCATATTAGCCTTCTTAACTTGGCTAATGCTCAAAACGATATTTCAATTGTAAGCATTTTTGTTAATCCAACTCAATTCAACAACAAGTCGGATCTTGATAAATATCCAAGAAATATCGAGAAGGATGCAAAGCTATTAGCAACCCATAATTGTGATGTTCTTTTCACTCCTAGTGTAGATGAAATGTATGCTGCAGACAGAGATGAGTGGAAACATGATTTTGGTGCGCTGGAAAACACTTTGGAGGGAGAATTTAGAAAAGGACACTTTGAAGGTGTTGGACAGATTGTTTATAAGCTATTAAATATAGTAAATCCTACTAATGCTTATTTTGGACTTAAGGATTACCAGCAATTTTTAATAATAAAATCATTAGTAAAGGAGTTTAATCTTTCAGCGAATATTGTAGGTGCAGAGGTTATTCGTGATAATTCTGGATTAGCAATGAGTTCAAGAAACGAAAGACTGTCAAATATTGAAAAACTAAAAGCCTCAGTATTATTTAAGGCCTTAAATCAAACCAAATTAACCATTTGGAATCAAAGTGTTGAAGAATTAGTTGAGCAGGCAAAATCGTTAATTAATAAAGAGCAAGGAGTTGTTGCTGAGTATTTTGAAATAAGAAATGCTGAGAATCTCAAAAAAGTAAATGTTCTCGAAAAGAACAAAACCTATATCGCACTTGTTGCAGCTAACGTGGGGAACGTTAGATTGATAGACAATTTAATACTAAATGAGTAATTTTGCGTAATAATGCAGATACAAGTATTTAAATCAAAAATTCACCGAGTAAAGATAACTCAAGCAGAGTTAAATTATGTTGGTAGTATCACCATCGATGAGGAATTGATGGAGGCTGCTAATATAATAGAGAACGAGAAAGTTCAGATTGTAAATATAAACAACGGTGAACGGCTTGAAACCTATGTAATTAAAGGAGAAAAAGGCTCAGGTGTAGTTTGCTTAAATGGTCCTGCAGCTCGTAAAGCTCAAGTAGGTGATGTGGTTATTATCATTAGCTACGCTACAATGGATTTTGAAGAAGCCAAAAAACATAAACCAACAGTAATTTTTCCAGACATTAACAATCACCCAATTAAGTGAAAAAAGGAATTTTAAAATCCATACAGTACGTTGTTCTATTAGGTATAGGAATACTTTTATTGGTATTCGCATTTAAAGGACAAGACTTAAGTGCAATTTTTGAAGGATTAAAAACAGCCAATTACTATTGGGTTTTTCTTTCTCTAATAGTAATGATTATAGCTCATTATGCTCGGGCACTTAGATGGAACATGCTTTTGAAACCTATTAATGCACACCCACCGCATTTAAATACTTTTGCTTCTGTAATGATTGCCTATTTGGCAAATCTTGCATTTCCAAGAATGGGTGAAGTTGCTCGTTGTGGCGCACTAAAGAAAACAGATGATGTTCCAATTACCGGTAGTGTTGGAACGGTAGTTGCAGAACGAATAATTGACCTTCTAACCATGTTTTTGGTAATGTTTATGGCACTTTTCTTCGCTTTTGACGAAATTTCAAGTCTTTTAATGGACAAAATGATTACGCCATTGGCAAATTCATTAGCTGGTAAATGGCCTATTTACGCTGCGGTTTTTGTTGTTATTATAGCTGCAATGATTATTGCCTACAAAGTATATCGTAAAAACCACGAAAAATTTCATGCAAATGAGTTTTTTGCTAAAGTTTACACCTTTTTAAAAGGGGTTAAAGAAGGATTAGTCGCAATTCAACACATGGAACGACTTTGGCTCTTTGCAATTTATTCTGTTATTATTTGGTTGGGATATTTCATGTCGTCTTACTTATGCTTTTTTGCCATCGAAGCAACCTCTAATTTAGGCTTTGCTGCTGGAATTTATACGCTTGCAGTAGCAAGTATAGCCATGGCAGCACCTGTTCAAGGTGGAATAGGAACCTACCATTTGTTTATTTCTCAAGGGTTACTTCTTTACGGAATTAGTGAAAATGACGGACTTATTTATGCTACAATTGTTCACTCCTCACAAACTGTGATGGTTCTTATCGTAGGATCTTTATCGGTTATATGGATTTTGCTTCATTCCTCTAAAAAGATTAAGGTTAGTGAGCTTATAAAACCCAGTAATAATGAACTGGAACAATAAGATTTCTTCTAAAATTTGCACCGTTTCTCAATTCAAAAGCGCAAAGCTTAATTGGGATAAAAAGTCTAAAATAGTATTTACCAATGGCTGTTTTGACCTTCTTCATAATGGACACCTGTGCTATTTAATGGATGCAGCCTCACTTGGTGACAAACTTATAATTGGCCTAAATTCAGATGCTTCAGTGAAAAGATTAAAAGGTGAAAATCGCCCAATAAAAAATGAAAATGAAAGAGCGCTGCAATTGGCTTCATTGGCCTTTGTAGATGCTGTAATTCTTTTTGAAGAAGACACACCATTGGAATTAATAAAAAGCATTATGCCCAATTTACTAGTAAAAGGTGGCGACTATTCGGTGGATACCATAGTAGGAGCTGAAGAAGTAACAAAAAATGGGGGGGGAGTGAAACTTATACCATTTATTGACGGCTATTCCTCAACCAAATTAATAGACCAAATAAAATCCTTACAATAAAATAGCTCAATAAAATTTCAAAAAAGCTATTTTTGGCAACGTATTTAATAATAAACCAGCATGAATTTTAATCTAAGCGAAGAACATTTAATGATACAGCAAGCGGCTAGAGACCTAGCTCAAAACGACTTGCTACCAGGAGTAATTGATAGAGACGAGCACCAACGTTTCCCTAAAGATGAAATAAAAAAGATGGCAGATCTTGGTTTCATGGGTATGATGGTAGATCCTAAATACGGTGGGAGTGGACTTGATACTATTTCTTATGTGCTTGCAATGGAAGAAATTTCTAAAGTAGATGCTTCTTGTTCTGTTATAATGTCAGTTAACAACTCATTAGTTTGCTGGGGACTTGAAACTTTTGCAAACGAAGAGCAAAAACAAAAATATTTAGTGCCTTTAGCACAAGGAACCAAACTTGGTGCATTTTGCTTAAGTGAACCAGAAGCTGGGTCGGATGCAACTCAACAGCGTACAATTGCTGAAGATAAAGGTGACCATTACCTTTTAAATGGAACAAAAAATTGGATTACCAACGGTGGAAACGGCGATTACTATATTGTAATGGCACAAACTGATGTTGAAAAGAAACATAAAGGTATCAATGCTTTTATCGTTGAAAAAACCTGGGATGGGTTTCAAATTGGTCCTAAAGAAAACAAATTGGGAATTAGAGGGTCTGACACGCATTCCATCATGTTCAATGATGTGAAAGTTCCAAAAGAAAACAGAATTGGTGAAGACGGTTTTGGTTTCAAATTTGCGATGAAAACTTTAAGTGGTGGTCGAATAGGTATCGCTTCTCAAGCATTAGGAATTGCAAGTGGAGCTTTTGAATTAGCTACAAAGTATGCGAAAGAACGTAAGGCATTTGGAGTAGAAATTGCACAACACCAGGCAATTCAATTTAAGTTAGCTGATATGGCTACAGAAATTGAAATGGCTAGACTTTTATGTTTGAAAGCCGCTTGGCAAAAAGACAATGGTCTGAACTACGATATTACTGGTTCAATGGCTAAGCTTTTTGCTTCAGAAACAGCAATGAAAACTGCTGTTGAAGCAGTTCAGATACATGGTGGTTACGGATTTGTAAAAGAATTTCATGTTGAGCGTATGATGCGTGATGCAAAAATCACTCAAATTTATGAGGGAACTTCTGAAATTCAACGAATTGTGATTTCAAGAGACGTTTTGAAGTAGTTGAAAAAGAATACAAAGTGTCCGTTAAAAGTTTATTCTTTTAACGGATTTTTTTTGACTGTTTTTTAATTTCTTTTACAAATTTAGGGAACACCGTGTCGTAGACTTTATGATTAAAAGTCCAATCTTGAATTCGACTAATAGATCGAAGTCCACTAAGAGAACTTGTAGCCCATATTTCATCATAATCCTTCAAATCAGATTCCTCAATTGCCTTCTCAACAACAGTTAGTCCATTATTTTTTAGCAATTCCATTAAAAATCTTCTTGTAACTCCAGGCAAGGCACCAGAACTTAAGGGAGGAGTAAATACTTCTCCGTTTTTAACTAAAAATAAATTACCATGATCAAATTCTGCCAATTGATTTTTTGCATTTTTTAGGAGACACAAATCAAGATTATTTTCATTTACCCATTTGTTAGCTATGACATAATTAACAGCGGCTATTCTTTTTATTGCTGATAAACTATTGAAAACAAGAAGTGGTTCAGGGTAAACACCCGCTTCTAAAGTGTTATTTGGTTGAAAACCATCGCTTTTCAGTGGAGCTACTTCAATTAGTTGAGTAAATTCATTGCTCTCTGGGCTATAGGCTCCTTCACCTTTTCTAAAAAATACAAGTTTCACCTTAGCGGATACTGCTTCTTTTTTATGAAGTAAAATGGTGGCGTCAATTAATAAGGATTCTTTATCCGGAGCTTTCCCACCTAGTAGTTTTAGGCCTTTGCGTAAACGCTCATAATGTTCATCAAACAAAAGTATTTTACCGTTTAAGTAAAAAATGGTTTCAAAAAGTCCATCACCAAACAATAATCCTCTGTTATTGGTTGGTATATTTGATTCATAGTTGGAAACAACTTTTCCATCAATACTAATTAAGCTTTCGTTATACTTGCTGTGCATGGTTCACAAATTTACAAATAAAGAATACCCCGAAGATCAAAATAAGTTTGAGTTATTCAACTTATATGCTGCAAACCTATACATAGGCTTTTTTGTCGCCCTAGCTTTTATTTTACTTTATGGTATATCAATGAGGTTTAATGTCTTTTGGTTTTCCTTATTCGCCTGTCTCGTAGCAGTTGCCTTAGTTCCTACCTTCACTTTCGTTCGAATGAAAAATGTGATAGTAGAAGTTCGAGTAGATAGAGAATTTGTCTGTATTCGATCAGTTTATGACGTTTTTAGAGACACCGAGCCTTATTTTGAACACTTCAATGTGGCAATGCCAAAACTTCAGGGCAACAAACTCACTATAAATTATCAAAACCGAATTGTTGAACTAGATGGCACTAATTGGCCGAATTTCTACCAACTAGCAACCGAATTACAGGTCATTTAAAGAATACTTTACATAATGATTCCATTTATCTATCACTCCTTGAAAATCATCAGGTAGTTGTGAATCAAAAAGCACTTTTTTCTTGGTTTCTGGATGAATAAATCCTAATGTCTTTGCATGTAACGCTTGACGCGGCATGATAGAAAAGCAATTATCAATAAACTGTTTGTATTTTGTGTATTGTGGTCCTGAAACTAACCTGTCTCCACCATAAGTTTGGTCGTTAAAAATTGGGTGACCAATAGATCTCATATGAACTCTAATTTGATGAGTTCTACCAGTTTCTAACTTACATTCTACTAAAGTGGCATAATGGTATCGTTCAAGCACCTTGTAATGAGTTATAGCTAGCTTTCCTTCACTTTCATCCTCATAACTGAACATTATTTTACGATCCTTTAAACTACGCCCTAGGTAACTCGTAATCGTTCCTTCCTCTTCTTCAACATCTCCCCAAACCAATGCCCAATAAGTACGCTCAATGCTGTGATCAAAAAATTGCTTAGCCAAAAAAGTCATCCCCACATCGTCTTTACTTATTAAAAGCAAGCCGCTGGTGTCTTTATCAATTCTATGAACTAATCCAGGTCTGGTTTCATCATTTCCTTCCATGGTTGGAAGAGAATTGAAATGATACATTAATGCATTTACTAAGGTTCCTTCGTGATTGTTGTAACCAGGATGAACTACCATTCCCGGTTCTTTATTTACGATAACAATTGAATCGTCCTCAAAAACAATATTTAAAGGAATGTTTTCAGGTTGTAAGGTTTTATCTCTTGGTGGATAAGCAAGAACAACTGTAACAACATCAGCAGCTTTTACTTTGTAATTAGATTTCACCGAAATACCATTTACCATAATACTTCCTGCTTTTGCAGCATTTTGTATTCGGTTTCTAGAAGCGTTTAATAAGCGATTAGTAAGAAACTTATCTACCCTTAACGGATTTTGTCCCGGGTCGGCTTCAATTCGATGGTGTTCGTATAAATCTTCCGAATCTTGACCTTTTTCTATTTCTTCTGCATTACTCATGTTGCAAAAATACCATAATCCAAAACACATTGTACCTTTGTAGCCAAATGAAATTAAAATGATTTTCAATGATACCCCAATTCAACGAGTTGATTATTGGCCAGAACATCAAATATTTGTTAAAAGAGATGATCTGATTCATCCATTTATTTCGGGCAATAAATTCAGGAAATTAGAAGGGTACAAAACTTATATTCAAGATAATAACATTGAAACTGTTGTTTCATTTGGAGGGGCATATTCTAATCATTTATTGGCATTAGCTTCCTTTTGCGCTGAAAACAAGCTAAAAAGTATTGGGATAATCAGAGGAGAAAAAACTCTGCCCCTAAATGACCATTTGTTTTTGGCCCAACTGTTTGGAATGGAGCTACACTATGTTGGAAGAGAGGAATATCGAAATAACAAAGAGGCAATTGGCGCGGACTATCAAAAAGAATGTAAAAACGCATTAATTATTGACGAAGGTGGGAAAGGCGAGTTAGGAGAATTGGGAATGGAGAAATTAATGAATGAAATTCCAATTGAATTTAAGCGAATTTATGTTGCTGCGGGAACAGGAACCACAGCAAAAGGGATGATAAGATTTTCCTTAAAAGAACATAAAAAATCAATAATTGAAGTAGTGCCAGTTTTAAAAGGTGATTTCATTAAAAACGAACTTAAGAAAGAGTTTTTTGGTGCTAATTATAATTTTAATGTTAGCAAAGACGAACATCATGGTGGTTATGCCAAAACAACACCTAAACTAATAGCATTTATAGCTGATTTTATACGAAAAACAGGGATTATACTAGATCCTGTTTACACAGGAAAGCTGTTTTTTCTCATAAATCAACACATCGAAAATGGCGTCATTGAAAAAAAAGATAAAATAATTGCAATTCATTCGGGCGGAATTTTTGGAATGTTCGGAATGAAGGATAAGTTTGTAGCAGATAAGAAAATATGACACAAGTGACAATTGCACCGGACAAAGTAAAAGAGACCTTAGCAAAGCATGTATTAGCTGATGGGTATGACTTAATCCTTGATATGGAAAAAAGTAAAGGGGTTTATTTACACGATAGTAAAAGAAATCGTGATTTATTAGACTTGTTTACCTGTTTTGCTTCAATGCCAATAGGCTACAACCCTGAAGGATTCCACAACAACGAAAAATTTAAAAAGGATTTAATGGAGGCGGCTATGACAAATCCGTCAAATTCTGACATCTATACAACACAGTATGCAGAATTTGTTGAAACCTTTGCCAGAGTTGGTATTCCTTCTTATTTGCCTCATGCATTTTTCGTTGCCGGTGGTGGTTTAGCAGTTGAGAATGCATTAAAAGTTGCTATGGACTGGAAAGTTCAGAAAAATTTTGCAAAAGGGCATCGTGATGAAAAAGGTCATAAAGTATTGCATTTTGATCATGCTTTTCATGGCAGAACTGGATATACTTTAAGTCTAACCAACACTTCTCCAGATAAAACAAAATGGTTTACAAAATTTGATTGGCCAAGAGTTTCTACGCCAATGATTAAGTTTCCTTATACTGATGACAAGTATGACGAATTAAAAGAGAGAGAAAACTTGTCTATAAGTCAAATTAAAGAAGCGTTCAGAGAGAACAAAGATGATATTTGCGCTATTCTTATTGAACCAGTTCAAGGTGAAGGTGGAGACAATCATTTTCGTAAAGAGTTTATGCAAGAATTAAGAATTCTTGCAGATGAAAATGAAGCATTATTAATTTACGATGAAGTTCAAACAGGTGTTGGACTTTCGGGTAAATTTTGGTTGCATGAACATTACGGAGATAAAGCAAGACCAGACATTATCTCTTTTGGTAAAAAAATGCAGGTTTGCGGAATATTAGCAAGCAATAGAGTGGATGAAGTAAAAGACAACTGTTTTAGAAAATCATCAAGAATCAATTCAACTTGGGGAGGAAACCTAGTTGATATGGTTAGATCTAAGCGTATATTGGAGATAATTGAAGAGCAAAATTTAGTAGAAAATGCTGCAGAAGTAGGAAACTACCTATTGAATAAGGTTAGTGAGATTTCTGAATCAAATTCTAAAGTAACAAACGTTAGAGGAAGAGGGTTGTTAGTAGCTTTTGATTTGCCAGATGCAGCTGCTAGAAACAAGTTTGTTGAAGATGGATTAGAAAAACATAACATTATGTTTTTAGGCTGTGGCGAGAAATCAATTCGTTTCAGACCAGCATTAAACATTACTAAGAAAGAGATTGATATTGCCATTAAAGGGGTAATGGATCTTATTTAGATATCTTAACGGATGTATTCATCAGGGTACATCCGTTATAATTTAATTAATGTAGAGTTTATTGCATCTCGTAAAGAAGCATTTACATTAAATTCTTCCGCATAAGTATTCCATTTGGATACCGTTTCAGTCACTTCATTTATTATAGAAGTGGCTTTTTTTATGCCTAGATTTTCACCAAGAAGTTCTAAATCACTTTTGCATATATTTTCACGTTTTCCATTAATGCTTAATGAATGTTGACTTACCCAAGGACTATCTGGCCGATAAGCATGGCAAATATCGTAAGCAGGGGCTAATTCCCATTCGCCAAAGTCGGGCATTCTAAAAGCAAAGTTCTTAGTGTGGTCATCGCAGTTTCTAGCAACAACATTAAATACCATCCTTTTAAATTGCTGAGCCATTTCTGGATAGGAGAGGTTTAGTTTTCGCATGGTTTGAAACAATTGCTCATAACTATAGCTTTCCACATTATTAAAATCAAAATGTTCAATGGCGCAAAATGTTTGGATATGGTGTTTTATATTTCGACTAGAACGATCAAATCTTTTTGTCATAAAATGAGCTCTGCCGTTTTCTTGAAAAAGCTGTGACTCCATCATTTCAATTCCACAATCTATTGCCATTTGGTAGTAGGCCATTTCAATTCTGCCATAGCCATTGGAACTCCCAAATTGTTCATCACTTACACCGTCTAATTTTATAAGCCAGTGTTCAAAACCAGCAGGAGCGAAACTTTGACCAGATTTTACTTGTCCAGTTTTAGGATTATAAGCAATAATAGCCTTGGGTCTTGCTCCACCAGCTGAGGTTCCTATTTTTAACACTTCTACTATGCTTTTACTGTCCTTGGAGCTAACTTGGGTGTCAAATTTTTCCTTTTTGCTAAGGATGGACCTTGCAATTTCAACTAAACTATCAATTTCAATAGCATAGCTTTGGCTAGCTGAAGTTGGAGTAGCAGGTTCAAATTCAAGAGCACCCATTCCTCTGGTCCCAATAAAACAAAGTTGTTCAACGGGGTTTAGACTGTTTGGTTCACGCCCATGACGCGCTAGCCATGTATTTATTAATTGGTTTCCGTATTTGTCTGGTAAGGCATCAGCAAGAAGCCCAGGTAAGCCTTTAAACGTATCAAATGGATTATTAACTCTTTGATGCAATTCAGGAAAAGAAAAAATTTTGTTTTTCGAGTGGATAGGCATTTTAACAGGAGTAATATCCCAGCCATAATTTTTGAAAAAAGAAGAATATTCAAATGACGCAACTCCAGTATTCGGATCCCAAAAAATTGCACCAACACGCTTATCCCATAAACTTACAAAAGCTGATGTTACCATTACCACTCATTTACTTGATTATTACTAGCACGTTTTCGTTGATTTAATTCATAATTAGCCTGCTTAATTGGACTAATAGGATGTTGAATTTTAAAAGACTCAAGGACGTATAAAAGCTGTAAAACACGAAGAGTACGAAGGAGTGTACTTATTGTAACGGTTTCCCCACGTTCTAAAAGACTTAGTGTTGATCGGCTAATTCCCGCTTCTTTTGAAACTTGAGTTTGTGTTAAGTTTTGCTTTAGCCTGTGGTGTTTGATAAACTCCCCAATTTTAGCTTCTAGAGCATGATCACTTAATATTTGCCAATTAGTGAATGATAAATTACTCATAATACAATATAAAGTTAATTAATGAATTATAGATCACTCAAATATACTATTTTATTTTGGGGTTTAAAAATTTATTACAAATTTAAAATGTATTATTAAAATGAATGAAAAATCATTCGTAGATAACTATTATATTCTTTTCTGAATGAGAAAACATACATTAAAAAATTTTGTTAAGAAGTTTATTAAGTGATTGAATTGCCTTAAAATAATTAGGAATTAAATTTGGCAAAGAGTGGGAGTTTAAATGAGAGTTAATGGGCTCATTACCCATCGCATAAAATTGCTTGTTCAATATCTCCGGAACTTTCTCAGTTAACTCCTTATAGTTTGCATCAATACGGTTAGATTTTTAATGATTGACGATTTTTGATTCTCTACTTATATAGATGAAAAAAATGTCCAAAAGGTTCAACTTGGTACACAAGTTTTTTGAAACTATCTAGAAACCAATGTTTAAACTTAACTTAAAAAGCGGATTAAAGGAGATGTAGGGATATGTTTTTTGATAAACACCAACTCCATAACTTGTTTTTAAAGTCAAAATCTGAGATACAAATATGCCATCTAATTTGATTCCGTTTTCTAAATAACCACCTTCTAAGGTGGAGTAGGTCGCTTTTAGACTCTGATAAGAATCACTCAAATTTCCAATGGCATAATTAGCAACCAATCCTAACGAAGGTTGAAAAAAGCCCTTCTTAATTAAAACACCCGTGTTTTGTTCAAAAAACAGGTATAAGTATCGGTTGCTCAAAACTGAGTTTAAACCAATAGTTTCCATAGAATATCTAGAGTTAATATTCCATCCACTATGTTTATTGGCTGGCGAACCATCAAGTAGCAAGTAAGAAGCATTTCCTTCTATTAATCCAGCTTCTAACCCTAAGTAAGTCGTTCCTAATCGTCTAATTTTAAAATCATCACGAATTCGGATACTTTGTTTGATGTAATTTAATTCGCCTATGCCATAATCTGAAAGCCCTTGTCGGAAACTATACCAAATTATTGGATATCTTGTGCCCAATGAAGTTTTAGCGTATGGCAATCGAATAAATTTTTCTCTAAACGCAAACTTTACTTCAATACCTGCACTTACGTCATTATAACTTTTGTTAGTTGAGCCTGTTAGAAAGTCTGGGAAAGAACCAGTATCAACTAAAATGGTGTGCTGCACATCACGATAAGACATCGTAAACAACAAGTCTTTTAAAGCTCTAAATTGCAAACGTCCTTCATAGCCTTCTTGATTAAACATGTCACGAATAAAATAACTTCTAATTGATTCAGAAGTTAACGGTTTAAAATTCGAAATTTGAGATCTTCCACTTTCAAAAACATCATTTTTGTAAATAATCCCTAATGAAACATCCTTTTTTTGATTTATTTTTAATGTTAGGTTTCCACCATACTTGGTGTCTAAATCTTTAAAGCCATAAGCGTAGTAGCCACCTAGACTAAAATACTTCGACAAAAGATCATTTGTTGTTCCTCCAAAACCTAAACGTAATCCTTCAAACTCGTTAATTGCAATTATTTTAGCGAGATCTAGGTTGAACCACTTTATTGGAATATAACCTTCAGAAATAGTCTGGATGGTTGAAACGATTTGGTCTAAATTTTCGGCTTCTCCAATGCTATCTATTACTCTATAGGTTTCGTTTTCTTTAGCAGATAGGGTGTCAACTCTAGCTGCTTCAAGCACTTTTTCAGCGTCCAGGGCGTTTTCGTCAAAATTTACACCTAATGGGCCAATGTCTTTTCGTTTTAACTCTGGGTTTATTTTAATGCTGTCAATATAGCTTCTGCCAACTCCTTTTACTCCAAAGCCATTTGCACTAATTACATATATAGTAAGGTTAGTGTTAAGTTGTTTAGGAAACCATTGCCTACCATCCACCAATTGGTATTGCTGCTGAATCTGTACTGAAAAAACAGAATCGATTATAGCTGGTTCTGCAATAACATTACTTAGAGCATAGCCTTGGGTTGAAATATACAATAAGCCTTTTAAGCCGTTAAAAGTGGTGCCTTTTTTGGGTTTATAGCTAAGTATAAAGGTTGTATCTACTCCGTTATATAAGGTGTCTTCTAGGCTGAAAAAATAGCGCGAAGTACTTCCTGGAGAAATAGGACTGACATAGTCTGCACCCAGTAGTGAAACATTATCGGTATAAAAGCTAAATGACTGAAATTCGCTAGCTAAAGTAGTAAAGGCAATGTTTTTAATCCCTGAGGTCCTACTTGCTAAAACGGTTTCATTGTACTGATCTGGTTTTTTATATACTTTTTTGGATACGCTTTCACTCATAAATAAGTGCTGCTTTTCCATAAGTTCTATTAAGGTACGAGTGGAAGTGTCCACGCTTTCAGGATCATTTTGATAGTTGAAATAGGTGTTGTCATCTAAGTCTGACCCAAAAACCAGCTTATTGTATGATTGGTAACTATAGGAATTGAGATTGTTTGGGTTGTGCTTCTTGCGATTTTTTATGGCCAAATCAATAATCCTATGTGCTGGGTTTTCACCTGCAGTTATATCAATTTCCTTTAGCTCAAATACCGCAGACTGAAGTTTTATTGTGCGTTCAAGTTCCTTAACAGGAATAGTTCTTTGCTTATATCCCACATAAGAAAAAACAAGGGCCTCATCTTGATTTACACCAGAGATTGAAAATTTCCCATCAATATCAGTGTTGGTGCCGGTGTTTGTGCCAGCAATAACAATGTTCACAAAGGCTAATGGCTCTGCCGATTTTTCATCAATTACCTTTCCTGTTATGGTTTGTGCAAGCAGTGAAAGGCTAAAAAAAGAACAAATTAACGCAAGTATGATTTTAGGCATTTGCAAATATAGTTTTATGTCCGTCATTCTTTGATGTCTTGCTTAAAAAGGTAGTATTTGAAAAATACAATAAAGAAATTTCATCTTGTTCAAAACTTCTTTTCTTCCTACCACATTGCTAAATAATCAATTAACAATTTCTTTCTTAATTCTGACAAACGGCATAGTAAAAATTCAATTCTTAATGATTAATTTGTAGTCATGGATATGACGAATAAATAGTCGAGTAAATAATTAGAAGACGCATTTTACGACCTCCAATTCTGAAAAGATGGATTTAAGCGAAAAGGAGAAGAATATGACTGAAGAAGTTGCCACACCATAGGAAGTGATTTTAAGTAAAATCAATAAGACTCAGAGAGCAAGTAAAAAGAAATTCCGAACGTTTTCCCGAAAACTTTATGTTCCAACTCACAGAAGAAGAGGCTGAAAACAAGGTGTCGCAAAATGCGAGACCTTCCAAACAGCATCTTGGTGGAACTATGCCCTATGTGTTTACAGAGCATGGTGTTTTGCAGCTTGCCAATATTTTAAGGAGTGGTAGAGCTGTTCAGATGAGCATAAGTATTATCGAAGTGTTTGTGAAAATGCGCGAAATGTTTCTAACCCACAAAGACCTATTGTTGGAAATGGAAAAAATTCGCAAAAAAGTAAGCGGACAAGATGAAAAAATAGAACTCATTTTTAATTACCTCAAACAGTTTATTAAGGAGCAAAATATCACAAGAGTATCTGTTGGATATAAGTGAAAAGGAGAATAATCAAATAAACAATTGAAAGATACTAGAACCATATTACACATAGATTTAGACTCGTTTTTCGTTTCCTGTGAACGTCTCCTCGATTCGCGATTAAACAACCGGCCAGTTTTAGTAGGTGGAACAAGTAGCAGGGGAGTAGTGGCTTCGTGCAGTTATGAAACCCGTGTTTTTGGAGTGCATTCTGGTATGCCGATGAAAATGGCGAAAGAGCTTTGTCCAGAGGCGGTTGTAATTCATGGAAACAGTGGAATTTACAGCAAATACTCAGATGTTATTACCGATATTATTAAGGAGTCGGCCCCCTTATATGAAAAGTCTTCCATTGATGAGTTCTATGTTGACCTTAGCGGGATGGATAAATTTTTTGGTTCTATCCAATGGTCTCATGAACTGCGAAGTAGAATAGGAAAGGAAACGGGACTTCCAACTTCCTTTGGTTTGTCTATAAACAAAACAGTGGCGAAGGTTGGTACTAACGAGGCAAAGCCAAATAATTTTAGAAACATTCCAGTAGGAACTGAAAGAGAGTTTTTAGCTCCTCTTTCGGTTAGAAAAATACCAATGGTGGGAGAAAAAACATACTTTTTCTTGCGTAGTATGGGGCTTCGGAAAATAAAAACAGTTCAAGAAATGCCTAAAGAGCTAATTCAAAAAGCCTTGGGTCAAAATGGATTAAATCTTTGGTACAAAGCCAATGCAATTGACAACTCTCCGGTTGTTTCCTATCATGAACGGAAATCTATTTCCTTAGAGCGAACTTTTGAGCGCGATACTGCCGATTTAACTAAATTAAAAAGCTTAATTATTGCTATGACAGAGAGTTTAGCTTACCAACTTAGAAAAGGAAATAAGCTAACATCTTGCGTCAGCATTAAAATACGCTATGCCGATTTTAGCACTCATAGTAAGCAGGCACGTATTTCTTATACTTCTTCAGATCATTCCCTAATTAATAGAGTAACCGAATTATTTGAAAAGCTACATCAACGGCGTTTAATGATTCGCCTAGTTGGCGTACGTTTTAGTCATCTTGTAGAAGGTGGGTACCAGATAAATCTTTTAGAAGACACAGAAGAACTAATAAATTTGTACCATGCAATGGATAAAATTAGAAACAGGTTTGGACAAGATGCTGTAAAAAGAGCGATTGGCGTAGGTTCACGAGGTATTGGTCCTATGAGTAACCCTTTTAATGGTCAGCCACCAGTGATTCCTGCACATAGAAGGTCATAAAAGAAACAATAGTACTAGTAATTGCAACATACCTGACACTAGTGTGCAAAACCCCTCAATAACTCAGAAAAAAATGGAACATTCCCAGATAAAAAAGAGAATTCCATTAAAATAAACTAATTTTAATCGCCATTAAACCTCACTACTTGTTCTTGAAAAATGAATCAGCAGTTATGACTTTTGGTTTACCTGATGACCAATTCATAGTTCAACAGGGCTTAGCTCGAACTTACCATGCTTTAAACTTAATGTCTGAAGCTCACCTCACGCCAATTTAAGTATACAAGTCTTAGCTTCTAAAAGAGTTTTCGCAGAAAATTTAGCTTATAAAGAATAGTACCCTAGTTATTATAACCTAGTAATAGGTTGTAATACTGCTTTGTCTCAAGCCTAATAAATTTCGAGTTTGTTAAGCTTACTTTTTTAATCTAATTGGCTAAATAAATTAGGGTTGAATCCATAACCTAGAATCCTCTTGTAAAAACAAGAACCAATGGTAGAATTACTTTTGTTGATTTGTTGAGCCGGAAGATTAATTGTTTTAATGGTGGTTTTAGAATTAATCAGGCTATTCGCATCGATTCTAAATTTAGTATTCTATCTCCAAACATGTCTCTCCCTTCTCGAGCATGTCGTTCTGTTACCGTTTGGTTTTGAACTTTATGTTTTATACTAGCCATTTCTGATTCTTGTAATAGTTCAAACGGAGAGAAAGTTAACTTGACTTTAATTTCAAGTAAATAGCATATTCTTCCTAATTCTGAATAGCTGATCGTACTAATGCCATTTTCCATTTTAGAGTAAGTGCCCTGACTTACCCCAACTTGATTTGACATGTAGTTTTGACTGTAATTATGTAGTTCACGGAAGTTTTTTAAAAATAAGCCAATTTCAGTTGAGTCTGCGTTGCAACTTACTGGCCTTGTAAATAGATTGTTCATTGGATTAGTTTTAATAAGTTGTTTAGTTGAAAATCCAAAGTATAAAATATTTTTTCTAAATGCAAGTGCGAAATGAAAAATTACAAATGAGCTATTTACGGAATAATTTACTTTAAGTAGTTGTTGTTACTAATCAGTGAATCAGCGATTTAAAGCTTAAATTAACCATGGTTAATGGTAATGCTGTAAACATCAGTAAACAAGAGTGTTAGCGTCTTTTTTTCTTTCTTATTAGAACAAATTGTTTTTCTTCAATTATTCCTATTTGGAATAAATTATTCAGTTTTAGAATACTCTGTTCTCTTTTTTTTCTCAAAAGTGTGTGGTTTTATAGTATTTGAATTATCAAAAGTATTAGATAATTATTCACAATTAGCAGTGTTGATTTTGTTAATGATTATCATGTAGTCTAATAATTGACGAATAAATCGACAATTAATAAAATTAATCATTACCATGTTTCTTAACTGCCACAGCCAATTTAGTTTAAACTACGGCGTACTTTCTGTACGGAGACTGTTGGAATATTCAAAAGCAAAGGGATTAGTATCATTAGCTCTTACCGATATTAATAACACCTCGGCAATATTTGAATTTCTACGTTTAGCTCCTGAATATAATATTAAGCCAGTTGTGGGGGTAGATTTTAGAAATGGAATAAAACAACAGTTTGTGGCAATTGCCAAAAACAACAAAGGCCTACAAGAGATAAATACTTACCTATCTGAACACAATCATAAATACATGCCATTTCCGGCAATAGCACCACAGTTTGAAAACGTTAGTATAATATATCCTTTTTCTTCAGATAAAATTAGTCTACGAGACAATGAATTTATTGGAGTGAGTCCAATGCAGCTAACCAAACTCCCTTTCTCATGGTGTAAAAACAAGCAAAACAAAATGGTAGTTCTACATTCGGTAACCTTTACAATGAAGGAACACTATAATGCGCATAAGGTATTACGAGCAATTGCCAAAAATGAGCTGCAGGCAAACTTATCCGAACAAGACACCTGTTCTCCTTTTGAACAAATGGTTAGTCCGCAGCGTTTGGAAAAAGTATTTAGTCAATATCCTCAAGTTATTGAAAACACCTATGCTTTGCTATCCTCGTGTAAAATTGATTTTATTTTTGGCTTAGATCAACCAAATAATAATCAGCAGCTTTATAACAATACTCATCAAGAAGATTTGAATCATCTCCGGCAGCTTTGTGAAGAGGGACTGCCTTATCGCTACGAAGTAGTAACTCCTCAAATTCGAGAGCGAATTGATAAAGAACTTCGAACCATCTCTGAAAAATGTTTTACCACCTATTTTTTAATTACTTGGGATATTTTAACGTATGCCAGAGAAAAAGACTATTTCTATGTAGGAAGAGGAAGCGGGGCAAACAGTATAGTAGCCTATTTGCTTCGTATTACCGATGTAGACCCTATTGAATTGGATTTGTACTTTGAGCGATTTATCAATCTCTTTAGACAAAACCCACCTGATTTTGATATTGACTTTTCATGGACCGATCGCGAAGATGTCACGAAATACATCTTTAATCGTTTTAAACATGTTTCTCTTATTGCAGCTTATAGTACTTTTCAATATCGTGCTGCTTTGCGCGAAGTAGGCAAAACTTATGGCTTACCAGCTCATGAAATTGCTGAACTGCAGCGAAACCCATACAAAGCAGACGAAGTTGGTAGAAAAATACTTCAACAGGCAAAGCTTATTGACGGACTGCCTTCTCATTTGTCAGTGCATGCAGCTGGAGTGCTCATTTCAGAAAAACCAATTCATACCTATGCGGCTACTTTTTTACCACCCAAAGGATTTCCAACCGCGCAGTTTGATATGCATGTTGCAGAAGATGTTCGCTTGTTTAAATGGGACATACTAGGACAACGTGGCTTAGGGAAGATTAAAGATGCTGTTCAAATTGTAAAATATAACAACCCAACTAACCCACCAATCGACATACACCAGGTAAGAACCTTCTATAAGGACCAAAAAATTCAAGACAATCTAAAAGAAGGTAAAACCATTGGTTGTTTTTATGTCGAAAGCCCCGCTATGCGCATGCTCCTTAAAAAACTACGAGTTACTGAATACATAGGTCTTGTTGCTGCGAGTTCGGTAATCCGCCCGGGGGTTTCTCAAAGTGGAATGATGCAAACGTACATTCAGCGCTTTCGTGATCCTGAAAAGCGCAAAGAGGCTCACCCTATTTTGGCTAAGTTAATGCCTGAAACTTTTGGAGTGATGGTGTATCAAGAAGATGTAATTAAAGTTGCACATCATTTTGCAGGTCTAAGTCTGGCAGATTCAGATCATTTGCGTAGAAGTATGTCGGGCAAGTACCGCTCCCGACCAGAATTTGCTAAAGTGAAGGAGGCTTTTTTTACAAATTGTACGAAAAAAAAGTATCCTTTAACATTAACTACCGCCGTTTGGGATCAAATTCAAAGTTTTGCAGGCTATGCCTTTGCCAAGGGGCACTCGGCTTCATATGCAGTAGAGAGTTACCAGAGCTTGTTTTTAAAAACACATTATCCATTGGAATATATGGTAGCTACGCTAAATAATGGCGGCGGCTTTTACAGCAGAGAGTTTTACATTCATGAGGCACGTATGCTAGGAGCGACAATTGAAGGGCCTTGTATTAATAGATCACTTTTGCAGGATACTATAATTACTAAAACCATTTACATGGGATTAGGCTTTGTTGCGGGCTTAGAAACAGGGCTGTCCAAAATCCTTATATCAGATCGTATGAAAAGAGGCAAATATATAGGTGTTCGAGATTTAATTAATAGAATTCCTGTTTCGCTTGATCAGATTTCCATACTAATTCGTGTTGGAGCATTTCGCTTTACTAGTAAAACAAAGAAGCAACTAATGTGGGATGCACACTTAATGTTAGAAGCTACTAAAAAATCAAAGCCCGAACCCGAACTCTTTCAAAAGGAATGTAAAGATTGGACCCTTCCAAACTTAGATCACCACGACTTAGAAGATGCCTACGATGAAATAGAATTATTGGGCTTTGCCTTATGTAGTCCGTATAAGTTGGTAAATGAAGTACCTAATCGACCAATTTTGGCAAGACATTTAAAGCAATTTGAAGGAAAGACTGTAGAAGTATTAGGGTACTTAGTGCATGCCAAGCAAACTCAAACTAAAAACAACGACCCTATGCGCTTTGGCACTTTCGTGGATATGGAGGGAGAATTTATTGATACAGTTCACTTTCCGAGGGCATTAAAACGACACCCCTTTAAGGGCAGGGGGTGTTATTTAATAAAGGGTAGGGTTGTGTTGGATTATGATTTCTGTTGCATACAAGTTACCGAGCTTCATCGTTTGGCAATGCATAGCATGGAAGCTTAAAAAAGGGCTTAAACGGGCGTGTGAGATAATCAGACAAAAAAACTACAATTATTTTCTATTATTTTTAAATTAATTTTAACCTTTTAAATCTAACATATACAATGGTTTAAAGGAGGGTTAAAAATGAATACGGGAGTGTTTCTAAAATAATTCTTCATACCCTATTGCCTAATCCAAAAAAGGCACTTACCTTTGCGCTCCGCTTTTGGGAGTAACCTTCGGGATATGTAGAGAAAAGGCGAATACTTTTAGGAGTATAGGCAAAGAAATTGAAGTAATTGAAAAGAGGTGTTGAGGCACCAACGAGATTACT
>JBLIDK010000023.1:0-29950 GCA_047632595.1 Sphingobacteriales bacterium | reverse complement strand
CAGTGTTGAGTTATCATTAGATGGGCCAGTAGGAGCAATTCAATGGCAAGTAGATACGAACGGAACTTTTGTAAACATACCAGGCGGAACAACCACACCTTATACATATACTCACAATGGTCCGCAGACCTATAATTTTAGAGCGTATGTAACAAAAGGTGAGTGTGTAGGAGATACCTCAAATACGGTGACAACAATAGTTGATTCAACAAGCGTTGCAAGTGCAGCAAATGTAGATGAGGCTCAAATTTGTAACAGTACTGCTAGTGTTGAGTTATCATTAGATGGGCCAGTAGGAGCAATTCAATGGCAAGTAGATACGAACGGAACTTTTGTAAACATACCAGGCGGAACAACCACACCTTATACATATACTCACAATGGTCCAGAGACCTATTACTTTAGAGCGTATGTAACCAAAGGAGAGTGTGTAGGAGATACATCAAATACGGTGACAACCATTATTCGCCCAGCAGCAACAGCAGAAGCAGGTGACGATACTACAGTGTGTGAAACAGATGTTTATAAGGTAACTGGAGCTTCAATAGGTGGTGGTGCAACAAGCTTTACTTGGACAGAAAATGGTGCAGGTTTATTATCTAATGAAAACACTTTAAGTCCAACTTATACTCCATTAGTTGGAACAGGTACAGAAACGGTTACTTTAACCTTAACCACAAATGATCCTGAAGGAGCTTGTCCTCAAGTAAGTGATTTTTTAACTATAAATGTACAAGAAAGAGCAATCGTAGATGCAGGTAGTAACGCCACAATTTGTGAATCGGAATCTTATACAATTAACAATGCAACTATTGGAGGTTCCGCTACAGAATTTAACTGGTCTATTAAGATTGGTTCTGGTACATTAACGGATGCAACCACAGCAACACCTACCTATACGCCAACGGCAGGTAATGGTGCCGAAACAGTAGAATTATATTTAACCACAGATGACCCTGCAAGAGAATGTGAAGCTGCAATTGATTCAATGACAATTAATGTAGATGAACAAGCTGAAGTAAACGCTGGTCCAGACCAAACTATTTGTTCCGATACTACCGCTACGATGGCTGCAGTTATAGGTGGAAGTACTTTGACAATTGCGTGGACATCAGATGGTACAGGTTCATTTGACGACACCACTAAACTGGATGCTGTTTACACTCCTAGTAACGCTGATATTCTTGCTGGTTCCGTGGAAATGCATATCACAACAAATAATCCAGGAACAACTTGTGATTCTGTGGCAGATACATTAACACTTACTATTGATGGCCCAGCACCAGGAATAGCAACAGCTGATGCAGATTCAATTTGTCAGGATGATGCAGTTATTGGGCTATCACTAGCAAATTCTGATGGCGACATACAATGGCAGCATAGTTTTAATGGAGCGGCTTTTGCTAATATTCCAGGTGCAATAACAGCTAATTTTAACTATACCTATACAGGCGGTGCAGGTCAATATATATTTAGAGCACAAGTTTCACCTCAATTCTCATTACCGCCCTCTGATTGTGATTCTGCTTTCTCAAATTTAGATTCTACCTACGTTCTTCCAATTCCAATAGGAGGTATAGCAACTGCAGATGTAGATACAATTTGTGCAGGAGAGCCAAATATTGAATTAACCTTAGCCAACCATTCGGGTGCATTTATTCAATGGCAAGTAAGTACCGGAGGTAGTTTCACAAATATTGTTGGAGCAACAGATACAACACATACATTTACTCACAGTGGACCTGCTAACTACGTATTTAGAGCAAGAATTAGTGGAAATTCGAATTGCGATACTGCATTTTCTTCATCAGATTCAACAAAAGTAATCCTAGGTGCAGCATCAGGTTTTGCCTCAACTGATGAAGATAGTATTTGCACAGACCAACTAACTGTTGGCTTAACTACAACAGGCAGTTCTGGTCCGATTCAATGGCAAGTTGACCAAGGTTTAGGACTTGGATTCCAAGATATTCCTTTGGCAACAAGTACAACCGCTACTTATACCCATTCTGGACCTGGTAAATATTATTTTAGAGTTAGAGTTACTAGTTTAGTTATTTGTGCAGATACCTTTAGCAATGTGGATTCTACTGTTGTTAGTTTTCTACCAATAGCCGGAGTTACACAATCTGATCAAGACACAATTTGTTTAAGTCGAGATACAATTCAAGTTACATTAACAGGTTCTCAAGGAAATATTAAATGGCAAGTTGACATTGAAAGTGCTGGATACATGGATATTTCTGGTGAAACAAATGACACTTTAACCTATGTACCAGAAGCATTTGGTGTATTCAACTTTAGAGCCTATGTATTTAACCCAGGTTGTGATGCAGACACATCAACAGTTACACAAATAGTTGTTACAGATACTCCGTATGCAGGTCCAATAACCGCTCAAGATACTGCTTGTGTAAATGACGGCACAGTAACCTTAACATTAGATAATCCAAGTGGAACAATTCAATGGCAAGTAAATGGCAATGGAATAGGCTTTATTGATATTGATGGAGAAGATCAGCCAGAATTAACCTATAACATTGATTCGGCTGGAACTTTTGACTTTAGATCAGTTGTTTCGAATGGAGTTTGTTTGAACGATACTTCAGATACAGCAACTATAATTATAGATACAGCTGCTATTGGTGGAATTGTTACAGCACACACAACACCAGTTTGTCAGGATACAACTAGTTTAGACCTCACCTTAACAGGTTCTGTTGGTAATGTTCAATGGCAAGTAAGTAAGAATGACACTAACACTTTCGAAGATATTGCAGGTGCTACGGATACATTTTTATTCTATACTAACTTTGGAAATGATCCTGGAACCTATTACTTCCGAGCAGTAGTAAATAGCCAAAATAATGCGTGCGTAAACAACACTTCCAATATTGACTCGATAACCGTAGATACCACAGCAGTAGGAGGAACAGCAATAGCATCAAACACTTTAGTATGTGATACGACAACAACTTTAGAAGTAACCTTAGCAGGCCAAGTAGGAAAGATCCAATGGCAAGTAAGTAAAAACGATACCAATAGTTTTGCAGATATCGCAGGAGCAACGAGCGAGAACTTAGCATACACAGGCCATGCAAATGACCCAGGAAAATATTACTTCCGAGCAGTAGTAAGTAGCCAAAATGAAGCCTGCCCAGCTGCAACTTCAACAATGGATACTATTGTAGTGGATACCACAGCAGTAGGTGGAAATATTACTCCTTTAACAACTTCAGTTTGTGTTACAGAGGATACAATCTTACTTACTCTTTCAAATTACATCGGAAACTCAATTACATGGGAAGTTAATGATGGTTCAGGTTATGTTTCAGCAGGAAGTACTGCTGATACCTTGGACTACGACTTCGCAGGCCCAGGTACATACAACTTCAGAGCAATAGTTACCAACTTAACTTGTGGACCTGATACTTCAGATACTGCGACTATTACAGTTAATGATACTCCGTTTGCAGGAAGCATTGCTAGTGAAGAGAATGATACCATTTGTGAAGATGTAAACCCTATTCAATTAACTTTAACTGATAATGTTGGAACTATTCAATGGAAGGTTAGTCGAAACAATGGAACCTTTACCAATTTTGGTTCAGGATTAAAAACTGAAGACTTTACACACACTCAAATAGGAGAGTACGTGTTTATGGCAATCTCAACAAGTGGACAATGTCCACCTGATACTAGTAATTTTGACACCGTTGTGGTTGACTCTATACCAAGTGCCGGAACAGCTTCTACAGATGCCGATTCAATTTGTGAAAATGATCCGGATATACAATTAACTCTTGTTGGTTCATTCGGAGAAATTCAATGGCAACTAGATACAGGAATGGGTTTTGCAGATATTTCAGGTGCAACAAATACACCTTATACTTTTGTTCATTCAGGTGCTAATTCATATAACTTTAGAGCAATAACTTCAAACGGGGTTTGCGATAATGATGCTTCATTTACTGTAACCACTGTAGTAATGGATTCTGCCGAAGTTAATGCTGGTGAAGATGATGAAGTTTGTATTGGAAATAGCTACACTTTAAATGGTTCATTTGGTGGAGGTGCCACTTCAATTATTTGGACAACTTCTGGAGGCGGTTTATTTGATGATGATACAGAACCTCAAGCCACCTATACTCCTAGTTTATTGGATATATCTGCTGGTTTTGCAACTTTAATAATTACAACACAGGATCCAATAGGGCCGTGTGAGGCAATTTCAGACACCATGATATTAACAATTGACAATGGTCAAGACGTAAGTTTATTCTCTTATGATAATGTCACCTATTGTCAAGAGGCACCAAACCCAACTGCAATAGTAGTAGGATACGAAGGTACTTTTAGTGCTACACCAACAGGTTTAACATTTGTTGATTATCAAACTGGAGAAATAGACCTTCAAGTCTCGCTTCCTGGTAATTACACAATTACCCAAATAACTAATGGAGGTTGTAACGATTCCTCTACCGCAACAGTAATTATTCAACAAAAAGATTCCGCTATTTTTGAATATGATACCAACAGATATTGTATAAACGGAACTGTAAATCCAACTCCAACAAATACAGGTACTCAGCCTGGAGTTTATACTGGAACAATAGGATTAACAGTTAATCCAGTTACTGGAGAAATAACCTTAGCCACAACAACGCTTGGCAATCACACCGTTACTTATACAACTATTGGTATTTGTCCAGATACTGCGTTCTTTGATTTACTTATTTTCCCTGCCGATATTGCTGGGTTTGATTATGGACAAACAGCTTTCGTTAGAAGCGAAGCACCAGTGACACCGACTAAATCAAATCCTGCTCAAACAGGCACGTTCTCTTCAACTCCAGTTGGACTTGACCTGAATCCATCTGATGGAACAATAACTCCAGCTAACAGTGCAATTGGAGATTACGATGTTACTCTAACAACTGACGGAGTTTGTCAAAATGATAGTACAATCACAATAACAATTGTGCCTCGTCCGGTTGAAGCTTCATTTGTTGTAAATGTGCCGTTTAGAAATGGGCAATATGAAGGTTGTTTGGAAGAGGATATTCAATTTACAGACAGTACTAGATATGGATACCCTTCTTATAACTATCTATGGACAACTTCTGACAACCAATCATCTACAGATCAGAACCCAATATTTAGTTTTGCAGCAGGTACCTACGATGTTACCTTAATAGTTACCGATTCATTATTCAATATAGATGATACTTCAGTAGTAATTACTATTGATACCATGGAAGACGCTGAGTTTACCTACGGTCAAAACTTCTTCTGCCAATATGAATCAGATACAAATCCATTACCAATTTTAAATACTCCAGGTACTCAAGGTATTTATACCTCAACACCTGCAGGATTAGAACTAGATCTAAACTCTGGACAGATTGATTTATTGGATTCAGATACTGGAAACTATGTAGTTAAATTTAGAACTTCAGGTGTTTGTAGAGATTCATTTGAATTGAATGTTACTATTCACGATGTTCCAGATCCAAAATTCACCTTTGATTCGCTAAGATTCTGTAAAGATGATCTAGACCCAATTGCAATTTTGAATATTGATACGGTTACAGGAACTTTTTCATCAACTTCTGGTTTAGTATTTTTGGATACGGATAGCGGAAAAATTGATTTAAGTAAAAGCACTGCTGGAACTTATTCGGTTAAGTTCCTTACGGACGATCCATTCTGTAAAGATTCTTCATTTATTACCATTACTATTGATGCAGTTCCAGATCCAACTTTTGATTACGAAATAGCAAGTATTTGTCAATATCCTGAAAATGATAACCCAATTCCAACACGAGACATTACTGTTACTGGAAGTTTTAGTGCAACTCCAGATGGATTAATAATTAATGCCACCAGTGGAGAAATCGACTTGCAAAATAGTGATCATGATACTTATACTATAACCTATTTAACAGACCATTCTTTCTGTCCAAGGTCATACGAACAAAAATTGATTATTGATTCAGTTGATAATCCGACATTCAGTTATGATGCAGCTAAATATTGTAAAGATGATGAACATCCTACAGCAATTGTTGATGCCTCTAACGTAAGTGGTCGATTTATTTCAATACCTTCTGGAATTGTATTTGAGGATTCAACTACTGGATTAATATTATTAGATTCTTCAACCGTTGGAACTTATTCTATTAGGTTTACAACTGAAGGAACTTGTATCGATTCTTTTGAAGTCGATTTGGAAATAATAGACCGTGATGATCCTGGATTTACTTATGGTGTTACTAGCTTTTGTCCAAATGATAATGTAAATCCAAGACCATTAATAACAGGTGGTGCAATGGGTACATTTAGTTCTACAGCAGGTCTTGTTTTTGAAAGTACCTCAACAGGTGAAATCAATTTTGATTCAAGCACCCCAGGAACTTATGTGGTGAAATTTGTAACTAATGGTTTCTGCTTAGATTCAGCAACTGAAACTATCACTATCGAAGAAACTGATGATGTTTATTTATCTTACGGTAGAAATGATTTCTGTGAAGATGAAGAATATGCTTTAGCAACCTTTAATACACCAGGTAGATTTAGAGTCAGTCCAAGTGGTTTATTTATAACTAAATATACAGGAGAAATAAGCATTTTTGCGAGTGATGTGGGTGCTTATACAATTACTCTTACAACGGAAGGTTCTTGTCCATCGGATACTTCTATTACAGTAAGAATTATACAGAATGAAATTGCAGATTTCACTTACAACAAAGCTGCATATTGTACTTATGACCAAAATCCATTTCCAAATAAAACTGATCCAGGTGCTGTGGGTAAGTTTACATCTTCTGCCGGTTTAGCAATTAATTCGGTAACTGGTGAAATCAACACAAGTGGAAGTACACCGGGTGATTACTTCATTAAGTTTGTAACCACGGATCCATTCTGTTCGGATTCTGACTTCTTTGCAATTAGAATTAATCTTGCCGATGATCCTGCCTTTGATTTTGATAACGCAGCTTATTGTCAATATGAGAGTAATCCACAAGCCAACATTATTGGTGGAGCCACTGGAACTTTTAAATCGCTTGAAAGCGGATTAATATTTTTTAACGATTCTTCAGGTATTGTAAATCTTGGTGCAAGTACTCCCGGTGATTACACTATACGATTTGTTACAGACGGTATTTGTCCTGATTCATTTATTCAATCATTTAGAATTGATGATGCGCCTAGCCCTACGTTTAATTATAGTTTTGCAGAATACTGCGATTATGATACTGATCCAATAGCAATTAAAAGCCCAGACGTAACTGGTACATTTAGCGCAACTCCAGCTGGACTTGTATTCAGAAACACTGCAACGGGTAAAGTTGATTTAGACGAATCAACAGTAGGTACCTATACTATTAAATTTGTTACTGATGATATTTGCCCAGACTCAGCAACTACATCATTTACTATTAACTTGGTTGATGATCCTTCATTTGCATACAGCTCACAAGCTTTCTGTAAAAACGAGACCAACCCTGAACCAACTATTTCTGGTACTAAAGGTGGAGTATTTAGAACAAATAATGCAGGTTTAGTAATTAAAGATACATTAACAGGAGAAATTAATTTATTGGAATCTAACACTGGTTCATTTACCTTACGTTATGTAACATTGGGTACATGTCCTGATTCTTTAGCAACGACCATTACAATTCATGATGTTCCTAGTCCGGCATTTACTTTTGCTCAAGATACTTTCTGTACATCAGAAGGAACAACAACTCCTAATATACCAAGCGGTACTGATGGAACATTCAGTTCTTCTGCAGGATTAGTTTTCTTAGATAATTCAACAGGTAAAATTAATTTAACCGAATCTACTCAAGGTCAATATATTGTGAAGTTTGTAACAGGCGATATCAATTGCCCTGACTCTACAACTAGATTGATTACAATAATTACTACGGATGACCCTGCATTTAGCTATGCCAACACTGCATATTGCGTTTATGATAGCGATCCAAATGCAAACATTTCGGGTGGTGCTACTGGTATATTTACTTCAAGTCCTGCTGGTTTAGTTTTTCTTAATGATACAACTGGTAGTATAGATCTTAGTGAGAGTAGTCCAAATACCTATAGCATTAAATATGTTACTGATGGAATTTGTCTAGACTCTAGTGCGCAAAGCATTACTATTAATGGTATTGACAGTGCACTATTCAATTATGCCCAAATGGTTTATTGTGCATACAATAGTGATCCTTCTGCAATAATTACGAACGGAACAACAGGAACATTCAAATCTACAACTGGTTTAGTATTTATAAATACTTCTAATGGAACAATTGATTTAGATGAATCCACTCCAGGAATGTACAGTGTAAAATACGTTACAAACGGGTTTTGCCCTGATTCAAACATCTTTGCTTTAACTATTAATGCGGTTGATAGCTCAATTTTCACCTATTCTTCTTCAAGTTATTGCCAATACGATACCGATCCAATTGCTTCAATAACTGGTGCTACCACGGGTGGATTTATTTCTATACCCAGTGGAGTAGTATTTGCAGATTCAACTACTGGTAAAATCAACTTAACAGCAAGTACAGTTGGAATCTATGATATTCAATTTGCGACAATTGGCGATTGCCCAGATACAAGTATTGTTAGTTTAACAATACTTGCAGTAGATAACCCTAGCTTTAATTACGCATCTGCAACTTATTGTAAAGATGAGACTGGCCCTAGTGCAAATATTTCTGGTGGTTCAGTGGGTGTATTTACTGCAGCACCAGCAGGATTGGTATTTACAAACACTGCAAAAGGCCAAATTGACTTAAAAGCAAGTGCTGCAAATAACTATATAATTCAATTCTTAACAAATGGCACTTGTCCTGATTCAACAACATTTGCTTTAACTGTGGTAGATTCAATTGATGCATCATTTGCTTATGGTAAAAACACATACTGTAAATCTGAGGCTAATCCAACTCCAGGTACAACAACTGCAGGAGGCACGTTCAGTTCATCACCATCAGGACTAGTATTTGTTGATACGGCTACTGCCAAAATAGATGTCCTTACTTCAAGTGCAGGCAGCTATATGGTGTATTATACATTCTCTGGTACTTGCCCTAAAGTAGATTCTGTTAAAATTGATATTGTAAATGTTCCTGATGCATCGTTCACTTATAGTGCCGATTCATTCTGCACAGGTGATGTATATCCAAATCCAGATTATTTAGCAGGAGCAAGTGCGGGTAATTTTACTGCAACACCTGAAGGCTTAGTATTTGCTAATTCTCAAGGTAGAATAAAAGTGAGTGCAACAACAGCCGGAATTTATAAAGTTTATAATAGTATACCAGAAGCAACAGGTTGTCCTGCAAGTTTAGATTCAACTACAGTTAAAATTAATTCAAACGATATTGCAGACTTTACATTTGCATCATCTCAATATTGTCAATACGATAGTGATCCAACTGCATCAATTTCTGGTTTAACTGGTGGTTCATTCTCTTCCATTCCAAACGGTGTGGTATTTAGTGATTCTAGCGCTGGAACAATTGATTTGGATTCTAGTTCAATTGGAACCTTTATGATAAAATATGTAACAGCGGGAATTTGCCCAGACTCTGCATTCTTTAGCGTTACAATTGATTCTGTTGATGATGCAACATTCACTTTTGCTCAAAACGTATATTGTCAATACGAGGCAGATCCTACAGCATTAATCACAGGAGAAGCGGGTGGTTCATTCACTTCAATACCAAATGGTGTTGTATTTAGTGATAGCACTTTAGGAACGATAGATTTAGATTTTAGTGCAACTGGAACCTTCCAAATACAGTATATAACTGATGGAACTTGTATTGATTCAGCAACATTCAGCATAACAATCAACTCAGTTGATAATGCTGCATTCACATTTGCAGCTTCACAATACTGTCAATACGATGCTAATCCAACAGCTTCCATTACTGGATTAACAGGTGGTTCATTTAGATCATCGCCAACTGGAGTTGTATTTAGCTACTCAACAGAGGTGACAATAGATTTAACTTTAAGTGCAATTGGAACATTCGATATCTGGTACTTAACTAATGGCGATTGTCCAGATTCAACCTCATTTACTATTACTATCGATTCTGTTGATGATGCAACATTCACTTTTGCTCAAAACGTATACTGTCAATACGATGCAGATCCTACAGCATCAATCACAGGAGAAGCGGGTGGTTCATTCACTTCAATACCAAATGGTGTTGTATTTATTGATAGCACTTTAGGAACGATAGATTTAGATTCAAGTGCAACCGGAAACTTCCAAGTACAGTATTTAACAGCTGGAACTTGCGTTGATTCAGTAACATTCAGCATAACAATCAACCCAGTTGATAGCTCAATATTTGCATATAGTCAAGCTAGATATTGCCAATATGATGCTAATCCACTTCCAATAATTCCTAATGGAACTTCTGGAACGTTTACAGTAAACTCTCCTAAACTTGTTTTTAAGAGTGCCTCAACTGGAGAAGTAAATTTAAGTGCAAGTGTTGCGGGTATTTATCAAATACAATACTTAACCAATGGCTCATGTCCAGATTCATCTAAAATAACTTTCAGAGTTGATTCAGTAGATAATCCTGCATTTAGCTATGCAAGTTCTCAGTATTGCAAATATGATTTGGATCCAACTCCAAATACCATACCTGGTATAAATGGCTTGTTTAGTAATGCAAGTGGTGTGGCCATAAACCAAAATACTGGTGAAATTGACCTGAGTGCAAGTGCTACTGGTACGCATACAATCAAATTTATAACTGACAATGTTAGATGTCCTGATTCAGCAACCTTTGTGGTAACTATCGATTCTATAGTTGATGCTACTTTTGCATACGACTTTGCTAGATATTGCAAGTACGATGTAAATCCACTTCCAACCACAGCGCAAGGAGTAACAGGAATATTTAAATCCACCACAGGACTAGTGTTTGCCGATGCAAATTCTGGAGAAATTAATTTAGCGACTTCAACACATGGAACTTATACGATTGAATTTGTTGCCAATGGTGTTTGCCCTGATTCTAGCGAACAAGAAGTAACAATTGACTCAGTTCCAAATCCTGCATTTACCTATGCTAAAACAAGCTTCTGTCAAGATGAGGTGAACCCATTACCAACTAAAGAAGTAAATATTGGTGGGCTGTTCAAATCAACTACAGGATTGGTATTCGCTTCAGGTGGAGCTAATGGAGAAGTTAATTTAACAGCTTCAACTCCTGGGACCTACACAATAACATTTGTTACAAATAATAGATGTCCAGATTCTGCGACATTTGAAATTACAATTAACCCTGTTGATGATGCAACCTTTGTTTATTCTACAAACAGATTCTGTGCGTATTCATCTGACCCTTCACCAACAACTGTTACAGGTATAACTGGAGTGTTTAGAGCAAATTCAACGAATTTAGTTTGGGTGGATAGCAACTTAGGTACAATAGATCTTGATTCTAGTTTAACAGGAAACTATACAATTACCTTCTTTACAGATGGTATATGTGCTGATACATTTAGCAGATTAATAAATATAGTTCCTGGTGATGATCCAGCATTTGATTTTGATACGACTGTTTATTGTAAAGATGAACCATCTAATCCAGTTGCTAATAGATTAGGCGGATCAAATGGAGTGTTTACATCTACACCAGCAGGATTAGTATTTGCCGATAATGCTAACGGTGTTATTAATCTGGATTTGTCTAATGCAAACACCTACACTATTAAATTCGTTACTGATGGCGAGTGCCCAGATTCATCAACCTTTAATGTTACTATAAACGCGAAAGATAATCCTGCCTTTGCCTATGGAAATGCTAGATATTGTAACAACGAATCGAATCCAAGTCCAAATATTACTGGTGGTGCAACTGGACTATTCAAATCAACTACAGGATTAGTCTTTGAAGATGCAAGTAAAGGGGAAATTAATTTAAGTGCAAGTGCCGTTGGAACTTATAGTATTAGTTTTGTAACCAATGGTCCATGTCCAGATTCAAGCGATGTAACAGTAAGCATTGATAAGTTTAAAGATGCCACATTTAGTTTTGTAGTAAATAGTTTCTGCCAATACCCTGGTGCATCTAACCCAATTCCAAATAGAGCGCAAGGAGATCCAAAGGGAGATTTTACAGCGAGTCCTCAAGGATTAGTATTTAAAGGAATAGATGGTTCAAAAACCGGACAAATTGATGTAACAAATTCAACACCAGGTAGATATACAATTGAATTTATTACTAATGATCCACACTGTTCAGACATGGCAACATTTGTTGTAACAATTAATCCTAAAGACAATCCAGTGTTTAGTTATGGATCAACTAGGTTCTGCCAAAATGAGATGGACCCAACTCCAAGTAAAGCAGCATCTGGAACATTTAAATCATCAAATGGTTTGATATTCATAGACACTTTAACAGGACAAATTGATGTAAGTGCTTCAACAGCTGGTGAATACAATGTGCTATTTGTAACTAATGTTTTCTGCCCAGATTCTAGCACCTTAACCATCAATATAGATACTGTTAGTGACCCTACCTTTAATTATGCTAAACCTAGATATTGTGTTGTGGAAAATAACCCAGCTCCTACAATAATAGCTGCTGCTGGTACATTTACTTCTAATCCAACAGGATTGATATTCTTGAACGATACAACAGGTGAAATAAATATTGATCAATCGAGCGCTGGAGTGTATCAAATTACGTTTACAACTAACGACCCTTATTGTCCTGAATCATTAACTCAAGAACTTACAATTAATGAATTGGATAATGCATTGTTTAGTTATGATAAATCAACATATTGTGAGGATGAATCAAATCCAGGGCCAACAATCTCTGGTGAATCAGGTGCATTTAGCGCTACTCCAGCAGGGTTAGTATTTATAAACACCACTACTGGTCAAATTAATTTGAAAGCTTCTACATTTGGCACCTACACAATTACTTACACAACAAATGGACCTTGTCCTAATTCGTCAACAAAAAGTGTAACAATTAGTGATACAATTGTACCTGTGCTTCAAGGGTTACCTGAATTATGTAATTACGATGATACGGTATTGCTAATAGCTAATTTACTTGGTGGAATATGGAGTGGTGATGGAGTAGTTGATTCAGTTGCCGGAATATTTAATCCAAAATTAGCAGGCCCAGGCTTACATCAAATTACTTATTTCATTAATTCAGGATGTAATAGACCGGCATCGTTTGTGGTAAGTGTTAAACCTACCCCTGATGTTGACTTCTCATTTAAAGCGGGTGCAGGAGCTTTAACAATAGACTTTACAAGTTTTGTATCAGTTGTAAGTGGAACTTATACTTACACTTGGAATTTTGGAGATAGATCAGGAACTTCAAATGAAAAAGACCCGAGTCATATTTATGCACAGCCTAACTCTTACGTAGTTTGCTTAACAGTTAGTACAACTGATTTATGTGATTCAACTATCTGTAAAAATGTAAATGTATTCCCTACAGGAATTAGCGAAGAGCTAGTTGCAGGTGTAGAAGTTAAAGCATACCCTAATCCTGTTAGCGATATGGTAAATGTTGTGATAACAGAACAAGGCGACTATATAGATAATGATGCTACAATCTCCGTTCTTGATATAACAGGAAGATTGGTTCTGGAAAAAGTTAGATATGTTAAAGGAATAGAAACCTACAGACTAAATGTAACTGGACTAGAAAATGGAATCTATACAGTAGTAGTTCATGATAAAGAACAACGATATGGTATCATTAGAATTCATGTACTACATTAGAAAATAAAAATCCAAATGAAAAAAGCGCCCCTCAAATACAGTATTGTATCAGAGTGGGCGCTTTTTGGTTTTCTGAAATTGCTCTAATTAAGCTTTAGACTTATTTAGGTTCTTTTGATATTTTGATTGAACTAAATCTGTTAGTACCAATGCGCCAATTACAAAGTAAAAAGTCCCTTTGCTCATGGCATGTATTGGGCTTCCAGCAATAACTATTCTTGCTAAGTGACCACCCTCCGAAATAAGCATAATACCTACCACAAAAAGAATAAAAAGACCAAGCACCTCGTACATTCTATTTTTCTTCAAGAAAGTAGTAACCTTATCGCTCAAGGAAATCATTAATAAACCACCAATTACAATTGCAGTAGCCATCACCCAAAACACATCAGTTAAGGCAATGGCGCTTAAAATTGAATCAAAAGAGAAAACCAAATTCATTAAAACCATCGAAAATATAATTGTATTCAATGAACTTTTCTTTTTTGTACTTAAATGCTCATCTTCTTGGTAATTCATCATGTGCCAAATTTCCTTTACGGATGTGTAGATGATAAAAAGTCCGCCAGCCAGCACAATTAAACTATGGGCAGTTATTGAGGCTTCTAAGATGCGGTGTTAAAGGATAAAAGAGTTCCTTGCAACAGTGGAATTAGATTTACAATTAAGAATAAAAGCCCAATTCTTAAGAAGATGGCAAAGGCTATTCCAATAGTTTGTACACGTTTTTGCTTGTTTTCTGGCGCTTGTTTGGATAGAATTGAAATGTATAATAAGTTGTCAAATCCCAATACAATTTGAAGTAGAATTAACATTCCTAACGTAAATAGTTCTGAAGCCATTATTTTATGTTTTATTTGTCAATAGTAACAAATTACTAACGAATAATAAACATTGCTTTAATTTGAAAATGAAAGTTGCCATAATAGGAGGAGGAGCCGCAGGTTTTTTTGCCGCATTTAGCGTCAAAAAACACCACCCCGATGCAACTGTTTGTATTTACGAAAAGTCAGCCAAAGTGCTGTCTAAAGTTAAAGTAAGCGGGGGCGGGCGATGCAACGTCTGCAACAGTTGCACTGAAATTTCTAAATTGATTAAAAATTACCCTCGCGGAGAAAAATTTCTAAAAAAGGCATTTCATCAATTTCAAACCAAGGATACAATTGACTGGTTTCAAAAAAGAGGAGTAAAGCTTAAAGAGGAGACAGATCAACGAATGTTTCCAGAATCAAACGACTCACAAACTATTATTGATTGCTTTCTTAAGGAAAAATCAAAATTGAATATTGATTTAAAGCTAAAATCACCTGTTCAAGACTTAAAAGCACTACCAAATGGAACATTTCAGTTTAATGTAAATGGTAAAACAACCCAAGTTGATAAAGTTATTGTAGCATTTGGTGGAAGTCCAATGCTAAAAGGATTTGAAATCCTTTCTAAGCTTCAAATAAACATTATTGAGCCAATTCCCTCCTTATTTACTTTTAACATGACTACCGAGCCTATAAAAGCGCTCATGGGTGTTTCTGTTTCTGATGTGGATTGCTCAATTGTTGGAACCAAACTAAAATCTTCTGGCCCTTTATTAATTACTCATTGGGGAATGAGTGGACCTGCAATCTTAAAACTAAGTGCATTTGGGGCAATTGATTTGCACAAAATGAACTACGACTTTTCTGTTAGAGTAAATTGGATGAAAATTGCTAGTGAAACGGAGGCAAAAAAAGAGCTTAGATCTTGGTTTGAAAATTCCCTAGGGAAACAAATTGGAAACTGTCCACCAATATTTTTGTCAAAACGATTGTGGCATTTTTTATTGGAAGCAAGCGAAATCCCTATAGAAAAACCCATTAAAGAATTGGGTTCTAAACAAGAAAATCGTTTGATAAACACCCTAATAAACAGTCAGTTTAAAGTAAAAGGTAAAACTACTTTTAAAGAAGAGTTTGTAACAGCTGGTGGGGTAGACCTAAATGAAATTGATTCCCACACAATGCAACATAAGACTATTTCAAACCTATATTTTGCAGGAGAAGTTTTAAATATTGATGCAGTGACAGGCGGCTTTAACTTTCAAGCCGCCTGGACTACAGGTTTTATTGCTGGTAAAATAGTTTAAACTATTTACTAGGATCCAATATTTTTTCAATTCTGTTTAAGCACTCGTCTAAATGGTAAATTGTCATTGAATCACTAAAAGCTTTCTTGCCTACTTTTACTTGGTTCTTAAGTATTGTAAGTTCAGCTAAAGCCACTGCTCTAATATCACTTTGACTTACATCAATTGGCACATAACTTATATAGGGTAAAATTCCTTTGTTTTTTAAAGGAGTCTCATCAGTAATCATAATGTATTCTAGTCGTTCAATATGAGCGCGTTGTAAATTTCTTCGATAGTTATCAATGGCTTCACCACTTTTTAATTCAGACCAAATACCGTTTCTTAATTCTTCCATTAATTGAATTAATGAATAGGCTTCTTCGCCGTTAATAGATACGTTTTCAATAACTCTACCTAAACGGTTAAATTCTAAAGTGCTGTTTAGTCTATTTACTTGAAGCTTTCGAATTCTATCAATCATTCCAGCATATTCTATTCTTCCTAAAATATCTCTATCAATTAACCAAGTTGGGGTTTCCCATAAATGCTGAATTAAAAATCGCATTGCTCTTTCTTGCTTCTCTTTCTCTACATGGGTGTAAACTGCACCACTTTGATCAAACGTTTTATAGTTTTCATAAACACCACCAATACTCGTTTGAACATGACCTGTGTATCTGTTTAATTGATTTGCAACTTGTCCGTACAATTCTTCCAAATCGTCGTAGTCTTCACCTTCAGCTTCTAACCATTCTAACAAATTCGGAATAATACGTTTTAAGTTAGCGATACCATATTCACTAGCCTTTGCTGCGTCATCACCTAAATCTTCTGTTTGCGCTCTTGGATCTAATGTTTGGAATCGTTGCGTACCAAATTGATATCTTCTATCATCTTTATGTTCCAAAATCCATTTATCTAAGGTTCTCTTTTCGTCCTCAGGAGTTTTAGCATCTAAAATTGGCCTATAACCCCAGTTTACTGCATACTTATCATACATTCCAATTTTTGGATATAAGTAAACACCTTCATCTTCAGGTTGAGCTATGTAGTTAAAACGAGCATAATCCATAATTGAAGGAGCTGTTCCCATTTCTTGAGTGAACTTAGCTGATCTTAACGAATCAACAGGGTAGCTTGAACTTGCACCCATGTTATGTGGTAGACCTAAAGTATGGCCAACTTCATGAGACGAAACAAAACGAATCAACTGACCCATAGTTTCATCATCAAATTGTGCCATTCTTGCACCAGGGTTAATTGCTGATGTTTGAATAAAGTACCAGTTACGAAGCAAATTCATTACATTATGATACCAACCTATATCACTTTCTAAAATTTCACCAGAACGAGGGTCATGTACATTTGGTCCATAGGCATTTTGAATATCTGAAGCGAAATAACGTATTACCGAGTATCTTGAATCTTCAGCACTCCAATCGGGATCTTCTTCTGGCGTTGGAGCATTCTTTGCTACAATAGCATTTTTAAAACCTGCGGCTTCAAAAGCTATATTCCAATCGTTAACTCCTTGAATTAAAAAAGGTCTCCACTTTTCAGGAGTTGCAGGGTCGATGTAATAAACAATTTGCTTTACCGGCTCTACTAATTCACCTTGTCTAAATGCTTCTGGGTCTTTTGGCTCTAATTTCCAACGAACAATGTACTTTCTTTTGGCTGCACGTTGCTCTTCTGTTCCATAGTCGGTTTGTTGTAAAGAGAAAAATCCAACTCTTCTATCAAATGCTCTTGGCATCATTGGCGTTTCAGGCAATAAGATCATTGAATTACTTATCAATAACGAAATTGCACCAGTTGTTGAGTTGGAAGGGGCTTTTGATGCATTGTATGTTAATACTCTACGCAGCTCAATATTTTCTGGGAAACTCTTTACAGACTCGACGTACGAACGTTTTTTGTCAATGCTAGAGACCTTAAAAGACTTTCTACGACTTTCGTCTAAACCAAAAGGCTTTACATCTCCTAATATCCAATCGCTAATTTCTATAACGTATGAAGTACTGTCTTTTCCGAAAGCTTCAACATCAAAACTCATTAAAATAGGCTCAAAGTTGGAGTTTTTAACCGATTCGTAGATAGCTAATGAATCAGAGGCTACATTATTATAAGATACTACTCGAGCATAAATGGTGTTTTCTCGCTTTTCCCAACGTAGTACAGTATTGTCAGTGTTCTCGCCACCATAACCAATTTTGTCTGCTGTTTTTGCGATTCTAGTTACCACTAACATCTCACGTCCAAGCATTTCTTCTGGAATTTCTAAATAAAATTTGTCCTCCGTTTTATAGTAGTTGAATAAACCAGAATCAGATTTTGCTTCTTTTGTAATAACTTTGGCAAAAGCTTTAGGTCCTTCAGTTTTCTTTTCTGTTTTTTCAGGGATGTCCCCTTTTTCAGCACTCTTTTTAGATTTACAAGCACTTAAGCTAATTGCAATTCCGAAAAGTAGAATGGTACTTATCTGTAAAAATTTATTCATAATGATTAATTTCTTTTAGCTGAGTTGATTTTGTTGGATCAGTATGTGAGCTGTTTCTATAATAGTTTAATATAATTGCTAAGGCTACAGCAGCTCCTGCAGCGGCTAATACAATTCCAAAGATGATAAAAATTTGCCCATTTAATTGTAAAAAATCTAGTACGTTTAGGGCACTTAATGTTACAAAAGCACCGTTTAACATTAATTCAATGCCTATTAGCATTAAAATAAAGTTCTTTTTTGTCGCAGTTACAAATAAACCAACGCAAAACAATGCAAGGCCTAAAACAAGAAGTGGATGTTCTAAAACTAAGATCATGAGAATATTTTTCTTGGCTTAACGGCTTTGGTTCTTACTAGGTATGAGGCTCCAATTAACACTCCAATTAGCGTTATTGAAATAAATTCGAATGGTAGTAAGTGAGTGGTTAAAAAAGCACTTCCAATTCCCTCAATACTTGTAATGTTGTTAGTTTTTGATGTTTCTTGAAGAAGGGAGTTTATTTCTGCAACTTCCATTCCGACAGTGAGGAGTATCCCAAATAGTACAAAAGAACTGAGCAGTGCAACCGTGTTTAATAAGGTGAATTTTATTTTTCTCCTTTCCACGGATGTGTTTGTTTTCGCAAAGAATAGAATCGCAAAAAGTAATAAAATCAACACTCCGCCAATGTAAATCATAATTTGAGCTATGGCTAAGAACTCAGCATAGCTTAAAACATAAACTCCAGCTACTCCAAATAAAGTTAACAGCAATAAAAAGGCAGCTTGTACTACATTATTGGTATAGGCTATGGCTAAAGCAGATAATAAGGTTATTCCAAGTAGAATATAAGTGACAATATCAAGTATCATTTCTTCGCTTTTGCATCCTCAAATTTTTTCCATTCAGCTACTTTTGTTTCTTTTTCACTGTCAGACAGGTTACCAAATTCAAAAGTAAAATCTTGCTTATCCTCCACACTATAGTCGTAGTCAGAAAGCATTGTTAAGCACTCAGTTGGGCAAACAGTAGTGCATAAACCACAAAACATACACTTATCCATATCTATATCAAACTTAAGTGCATGAATTCGTTTTGATGTGCCATCAGATGTTTTGCCAATTTCTTCTGTTGCTCTTACAGTATCTATTTCAATACAGTTAACAGGACAAATTTTAGCACATAAATCACATACTATGCAATCGTCTATTTCATTGTGCAGTTTGTATCGTCCTACTTCAGGTACTGGAATTTTTTCTTTTGGATATTGTATTGTTGCTAAAGGACCTTTATTGGTATAATAGTTCGAGGAATTAGTGGTTTTTTTTCTAAAAACACTGTTGTTAAAATGGCTAATGGAGATTTTTAACCCTTTTAATAAAGCATAAATTGTGGAAGTTTTTTGAGGCATAGTTGGCCTAGCAATGTTTTTAATTTGAATACCTACTGCGAATATAAGGCTTAGGATATCAAATTGGTTTTTTAAAAGGAATATTCTTAAAATATTCACCAACCTAACGGTTGGATTTGTATGTAAAACCCAACTCTTTTAAGTCTTACGCATTGAGACTTGAAAGTTTGAATGATGATAAGTGTCTCTGACACGGAAAGTTTAGTTTGTGATTTACTTAATCAAAACTACCTAAAGTTTTGTTCTTCCTAAACCAATAACAGACGGGCAAAATAAACCTTAGAAGCCTCTCAATATACAAGCTTCAGGTATGTTACAGCCTTCAAGACTTCGAAGAACATGTAAGAAGAAAAAAACAAACACGCGATGCAAAGGCGCGATAGTTATCTACCAACTAAAAAAACCAAATGCCTACTAAATTAAGTATATCTACTACCTTTAGTATTCTATGCAAATTGCACTATATATTCTAACAATACTGTTAACCATAATCCTCATGGAATGCGTAGCCTGGGCAAACCACAAATTCATCATGCATGGCTTTCTTTGGAACATTCACAAAGATCACCATGAAAAACACAACAAAACACTCGAAAACAATGATTTTTTCTCCTTTATTTATGCCATACCTAGTATATTTCTAATAGTAAATGGAACAACTGGAGGTTCCAAATATGGAATGATGATTGGAATCGGAGTTGCCATTTACGGTTTAATTTACACTCTAGTTCACGAGGGATTTATTCACCAAAGACTAAGAATTTTTAGCAAAAAAACATATAACATTTATTTTAACGCCCTACGAAAAGGTCATTGGGCCCATCATGCCAAAGGAACATCAAAACAATACAATCACAAGCACGACGTGAGTTTTGGAATGCTTTTGGTGCCTTTTAAATACTTTAAAGAAGCCATTAAAGAATCTAAAAAAGTAAAGAATAACTAAAATGGAGCAGTTTCTATATCTTTTTCTACTACTAGTCTCTATTTCCTATCCTCTATTAAAAAGCTGGGATAAGCGACTTAATTACTCTAAAAATTGGAAAGCTTTATTTCCATCAATCGGCATAATGATGCTTGTGATGGTTAGCTGGGATGTGTTATTTACAAAATGGGGAGTTTGGGGCTTTAACCCTGCCTATAATTTAGGTGTAAACATCTTCGGACTACCTATTGAGGAATGGCTTTTCTTTATTTGCATTCCATTTTCCTGCATGTTCATTTACGAGGTAGTTGCCTTTTTTGATAAGAAAAATCGCTTTGATTCTTCTGCAAAATGGATTAGCCTTTCTTTGTTTGTTGTGGTTCTGCTATTATTTTTCTTGAGTTTTGGGCAAGTATATACCCAGTGGACAATGACAGCTATAGGGTTTCTATTAATTTACCAACTTCTAAATCATAAAAAAACAGCATCCTATCTCGGACGTTTTTACTTTTCTTATTTGTTCGTTTTAGTCCCATTTATACTTATTAATGGAGTTTTAACAGGCTCTTTTATCGAAGATCAAGTGGTATGGTACAATATGGAAGAGACCTTTGGCATTCGAATAGGAACCGTTCCTTTTGAGGATTTTTTCTATTGCTTGTTTATGTTATTGATGACAGTAACGAGTTATGAACTTATTCAGAAAAAGTTAAGAAATTAACTTCCCTACAATTTTAGCACTATTTAAACACATTGGTACTCCAGCTCCAGGGTGAACCGAACCTCCCGCAAAATACAAGTCTTTAATTGAACCACTAAAGTTTGAGTGCCGCTGAAAAGCCGAAAACCTATTGTTACTGCTATTGCCATAAATCGCTCCGAAAGCAGCGGAATGATGCTCATCTAAATACTTTGGAGTTAGAATGGTTTCACTCACAATTAATTCTTCCAAATCTATCCCTAAGACCTTATTGAGCTTCCGAATGGCATTTTTTTTGGTGAATTCAGCTAATTTATCCCAATATTGCCCTGAATCATGCGGACAACAAACCAACACCATCCAGTTTTCATGTCCTTCAGGTGCATCAGTTTTAACCAATTTAGACGTATTGCAGATGTATACTGAAGGATCATCTGTTACGGTATTATTTTCAAAAATTTCTTCATATTCCATCTTCTCATTGTTTGAGAAAAAGGTGTTGTGCACATCAATACTTGGGTGAGTACCTTTTACTCCCCAGTAAAATACAATTGCTGAGCTAGATTTGGGTTGATTTAACGATTTTTCTGGTGCTTTTTGGTCTTTTAACAGTCGTTTGTAAGTGTAGTAGATGTCCATATTACTTATCACCTTGTCAAATGCCTTGAATTCGCTATTTACAACAATGCCTTTTACCTTTTTAGACTCCACTTCAATGCTATTCACTTTTGAATTGTAATGAAAATTTACACCTATGTCTTCTGCCAGGCTCACCAATTGCTTTACTATGGTGTACATGCCTCCATTTGGCAAATAAGCACCATTACTTAGGGCTAAATGAGCAATCATACTAAGGGTAGAAGGAGCAATGAAAGGATTAGAACCTACATAGGTAATGTAGTTATTGAAAAGCTGGATAGTTTTTTCGTTTTTGAAATACTGTCGAGTATGTTCATCCATGGTTTTGAAGGCGCCTACCTTGCCAAATTGAAGTGCACTCATAAAAGTGTTAAGACGGAGGTAATTAGATACTTTATGAAGTGAATTTTCAATAAATACCTCGCGAGTTAAATCATATTTTCGTTTCGCATCTTCTAAATAGGCAGTTAAATTTTCTGGTGAGTCGTCTGTTTTTTCTTTTAACTCTTTGGCGAATTTCTTTAAATCTGCGAAAGCATTTATTGATGTTCCATCATCAAACCAAAATTTGAAAGTGTTCTCAAGCTTGTTGAAAGTGACAAAATCACGTGGATTTTTACCACAAAGTTCAAACAACTCATCAATCAATTCTGGCAAAGTGAAAATGGTAGGTCCCATATCGAAACGGAAACCATCTTTATTTAACTCGGTGAATTTACCACCAGGAGTGGCATTAGATTCAAATATTGAACATTGATATCCTTTTTGCTGCAATCGAATTGCAGTTGCAATTCCCGCAATTCCTGCTCCGACTATGGCTATTTTATTTGGCATGGAATTATCTACGAAATTAAAGGTGCTAAAGGTTTATTTCTTGACTTTCTAAACTAGACCGACTCTAAACCCTAAGATATAGGACAATTGTTTATCTAATGAATTTCGGGAATCATTTATTTCTGAGGAAGCAATAGCTAAATTTACTTTGTCTCCATTATTATAGTATTGGTAATCGTTTAGATTGTAACCTGTTTTTTAAATTACGTTTTCGATTTTTCAGACACTTGTTCGGAGGTAAGTCCGTATAAAGGGGGAGTTTGTATACCTATCATACCAAGCATTAAATAAATTTGTCCGCGATGGTGAATCTCATGTTCTAGCATTAGGCGTAACCACTTCCAAACTGTAATTCGAGTGTCACCTGGAGTAGTACATTTTCCAAAGAATTTGTTCTCATCCATTTCATTGAAAATTTCTAAAAAATGATTGTGGCAATGGTCTAAAAATTCAACACATTCCTCCTTATTTCCCCCAAATTCTTTTCCACATCCTTTGTAGATACTTGCTTTGTCTTGCATGTTTTTAGCATACATATGACTTTCTATGCATCCAATATGTCTTATTAAATCACCAAAAGAAAATTTACCAGTTTTGTAAGCCCAATCAATCTTATCATCTGGAATATGTCTAATTATTCTGACAGTACGCATTCGTACTTTTTCAAAATAATCAATAAAAGCCTCTTTGCTAGTGAATTCCATTATTTCATGTTTTTAATTTCGTTGTACGAAGTGCTAATTCCTTGAATTAATGAGGTACTGAAACCTTTGTGCTCCATTTCATTTAGCCCTGCAATTGTGCAACCTTTTGGAGTAATTACTCCGTCAATTTCTTTTCTGGATGTGTTTCATTTTGAAGTAGGAGTGCGGCCGCACCTTTAACCGTTTGGATCGCAATTTTTTGTGCTGTTTGTGAGTCAAAACCAATCTCAATTTCACCTTGCATTGAAGCTTGTATAAAACGTAATACATAAGCAATTCCACACGCACCTAAAACTGTAGAAGCGTCCATTAATTTCTAATCAATTTCAACTGTAACTCCAAGCCTATCAAATATATCAGTAATGATTTTGCTTTACTTTTCATCTATTACTTGTTTTATTTAAACAAAACAAAGGGTTGAATGCAATGCAAACAACCCTTTTAACTTTAATAAATTATAAAAATTTAAACAATTCTCTCGCACCAATTGTGGGTATCTACTATCTCACCATATTGAATACCAGTTATTTCATTGAATAATCGTTTAGACCATTCTCCAACTTTTCCATCATTTAGTTCATAAGAAACATCGTGATGTTCTATTTTACCAACTGCTGAGATCACCGCTGCAGTTCCTGTTCCGAATACTTCAGTAACTAGGCCTGATTCTATTCCCTTACATACCTCTTCGATAGTAACTTTTCGTTCATTAACAGGAATTCCCCATTCTTTTGCAATGGTAATAACTGAATCTCTTGTTACTCCAGCTAAGATAGTGTCACTTAGTGGTGGAGTTACTAATTCATCTTTAAATCGGAAGAAAATGTTCATTGTTCCTACTTCATCAATGTATTTTTTCTCTTTACCATCTAACCAAACCACTTCTGCAAAACCACGTTTTTTAGCTTGACTTGCTGGCATCATTGATGCTGCGTAATTTGCCGGAGTTTTAGCAGCTCCAAGACCACCTTCAACGCCCCTAGAGAATTTTTCTACCGTTAATAAACTTACCGGATTTAACCCTTCTTTAAAATATGCTCCAACTGGTGAGCAAATTATCATAAAACGATAAGTGTCAGAAACTTTAACACCCAAAAAGCTGTCAGTTGCAAATGAAAAGGGACGAATGTAAAGTGAGTTTCCTTTTTTATTTGGTACGAATGATTTATCTAAAGCAACCAGTTCTTTTAATCCATTAATAAATACATCCTTATCAATTGGTGGAATACACAATCTTGCACTAGATCTATTTAATCTTTCCCAGTGTTTTTCTGGTCTAAAAACTATAACACCGTCATCTTTTATTTGGTGAAACGCTTTCATTCCTTCAAAAACCACTTGACCATAATGTAGGGCACTAAGTGAAGGAGAAAAAGAAATTTTACCAAAAGGAACTATTTCTGCATCTCCCCATTTTCCATCTTTGTAGTCTATAATCAGCATGTTAGCTGAGAATTTTTCTCCAAATTTTAAATTGGCGAAATCTATCTTTTCTGTAATATTTACTTCTGTTTCGTATTTCATTAATTCTTCCATCATTAAAAATATAAACGGTTCAAGTATTGGGTTTTCGTATAAAAATAATAGTCAATTGATTGTTTTTTAGGAGTTAACAAAGCAATTGAGTGCGACCTTCTTGGTTTTAAAGAGCCTTCAAAGGTAATCAAAATTTGTCGATTATGGAATGATTTTATTGCTCATCTGCAACAGAAACGCCAGAATATACTTGTTTTAAATAGTTTAGCGAAGGTGAAGGAATAAATTTCCCTAGTCCCAATTGCTCCCATTTCTCATCAATTATTTTAATTGTTTCTTGGTGTGGAGGTCAAAATATTAAGCCAATCACGTTCAAGACCATCGTGTTTTTTGGTTTTACGAGTTCCATCAAATCCAATTTGTGAATCAATTGTAAAGCTTGTCCTGAATAGTCTTTCTTCTAAATAAAATCCAGCATTGGTTACTTTAAGTTTTGTTGATTCAGAAATATTAATCTTCCCAATCTCTTAATTTTGCTCCATTCTTGTAGCGGTGCAAGATTTTATAAACACTAGTCCTGAACAAAAAACAAGCTTTATTAAGTTATTCATTTTATTAAGTTTTAAAGGTCAGTCATTACAATATTGTAATGACCAAATTCAAGAAATTGAGAGGGACGCATATTGCCCATGCTGGGAATTAGTATGAAGTTTGACTAGTTAAGCACTTTTCTTTACACACTCACAGCCTGCATAATCAAGGCACAAAAATATGCAGCGTAGGTGCCTAACGCATAGCCAAGTACTGCTAGTAAAACTCCAACTGGGGCTAATGCAGGCGCAAAAGCAGAGGCAACAATAGGAGCTGAAGCGGCTCCTCCAACATTAGCTTGAGACCCTACCGCAGTGAAGAAAAAGGGCGCTTTAATGATCTTTGCTGTTGTTAATAGAACAACAACATGAACCATCATCCATATTATGCCTATCATAAAATATCCCGGACTATCACGAATGGCTGTAATGTCCATTTTCATTCCAATAGTTGCAACCAACACATATAGAAAAACAGTTCCAACCTTGGAAGCGCCATACCCTTCTAAATTTCTAACTTTAGTAAACGAAAGTATTAATCCGGCAGTGGTGCAAATAACTATTAGCCAAAAGAATTTACTGGTTAAACTGAATTTAGCCAAGCCAGGATAATTGTTTTCGAAAAAGGGAGCTATAATATCAGATAATGCATGACCAATGCCAGTAAAAACGAGTCCAACTGCTACAACAGTTATTAGTTTAGTAGTCGTAGGGATTTTAGCAATACTAGTTTGATAGTTTTCAATTTTGTTTTTGAGCGAGTCAATGGCAGAGGTGTCGGCCTTGAAAAACTTATCGACTTTAGTCGAAATACCTGCTCCATACAGTAAGAATGCCATCCATAAATTGGCTACAATAACATCCACAGCAATCATGGCCGAGAAAAGCTTATCACTAGCGCCAAAAACTTCTTTCATTGCAGTTTGATTTGCACCACCACCAATCCAACTTCCGGCAACCGTTGCTAGTCCTCGCCAAACAGCCTCTGGTCCAGCACCGCCAACTGTTTCTGGCGAAAAAGATGAAACCACTAATATGGCTATCGGTCCACCAATAACTATTCCAAGGGTTCCTGCTAAAAACATGATTAATGCTTTTGGACCTAATTGAATGATTCCTTTAAAGTCGATACTTAGTGTTAATAAAACTAAAGAAGCGGGAAGTAAATATCTAGAGGCAACAAAATACAGCTTACTTTCTTCACCAGAAATGATTCCGAATGAGTTAAATAAAGAAGGAATAAAGTAGCATAATAGGAGTGAAGGCACATAGGTGTAAAATTTCTTCCATCCTTTTTTCTCGCTCGAAGAAGAAATGAAAACAAAGGCCAGAATGGCTAACAGTATACCTAATACAACGGCATCATTAGTGAATAAGGGTGTGCTCATTTTTTTGCTATTTGAGCCCTAATATACAAACTCACTTTAAATGACCCGGCATTACTAAATAGAGTATTAAATAAATTAGAATAGGAGACCCTAATCCGAATATTGTAGCAATAACAAATACTATACGTATGCCTGTTACATCTAAAGAAAAGCGCTGTGAAAGCCACTTGCAAACACCTAATACTTTTTTACCTTCCATTTTTATAGACTCCAAAATTTATAACGATCAAAAAAACTAATGCGAAAGTATTTTTTTAAATCAATAATAAAGGCAAGTGTCAAATAAATTAATACTGGTGAACCTAAGGCAATAAAGCTTGCATAAATAAAAAACATCCGAATTTTATTTACAGGAATGCCAATGTATCTTCCTAATGTGGAGCATACTCCAAATGCTTGTTGTTCAAAAAAGTTATATATACGTTGAATCATCTTAGTTTTTCAAAATCTTTGTTCCTATATCACAAGTTACACATTTTTTTTCATCGCAATGATGTTTTTTAAGTTGAAGTAATCCTTGCGTGTCAATTGCGTTTCTAACGTTAAAGCCTAAAGAATCATATTTTGAAACAATTGCATTTTTTTCTGCCGGCATTTGTTGCAATAATTCTACTGCGTAATCTTTATACTCTTGCTCATTTTTATGCATTCCATAAGCAAAAACCACTACGGAAACGGTATTTATTATAATGTTGTTTATGCTTTGAATACCTATTTTTTTAGGTGTAAGAACACTTTTTTCATTAAAATGAAAATGCTCATCCCAAAAAGGAGAGGCAGTTGCAGAAAAAATGGCTTTAAGCTTTGGGAGTTCTGGTTTTTCGAGAATTCTTGATAAAACCCGCGACTTAGTATTTAAAATTGCCGCAAACTGAGCAATTCGAACGGTAGGGAAATTGCTTGGTCTAAGTTTACCAAATTTCCAAGACTCTAAAGGAACTGACTTTAAATGATGAAGCTTTTTCAAATAATGATATTCCTTTTGAAGTTTGGCAAAATAGGGGTTTTGAGCTGTTCCAATTAAAAAGCCAGCTTGCCCAAAAAGCAATGCCTCTAGCTGAAAAATATGTTCCGAGTATTTTCTAAGAATCCGTAAAGGACAAAGCCTTGCTAGAATTTCCATGGGCTCAGCATTGGTTTTAAACCCTAAATTTTCTGCAAGTGATTGATGAAAACACTCTTCCCAATCGCCTCTATTTCGACGCAACCTCAGTATTATTTTAGCAGATTTATCTTCCAATCGCTCAATCAAAAGTCGCTCCGAAAATCCAATTAATTGGTCAAAATCAAAACCAGCTAAATTGCTTTCACAAGGAATCCAATTAGCGCTTTGAAGCAATTGTTCATAATTGTCAAGAATGGATTCATTTATTAAGGAACCAATTTCAATAGTGGGAATCAAACGCCCATCTTCAGTTTTAGTTAATGCATCGGATTCTGCTACCACGTGTAAAACAACATTATTATATCCAGCATCCTCATCATGGTGATGTAAGTACCAATCAGAGCTTTGTTTATGTATTTCAATATTACCAGCCCACTCAGTTTCTCCTAAAATAATTCTAGAATTGCTAAAATCGGGGCCTTGACCAAAATTGAGCGAACCTTGCTTTAAAATTTGAACAGGAACACCCGTTGTGGTTTTCAAGTTTTGTTGTTGATACAGTTGATATTTCCACACGAAGTGCAGGAATTCTTCTTTATAGAGTTGTTTGTTTAGTTCTTTCATGGCGATAAAAAATACAATTTAATGATTGTGCATCAAAGTTGAAAAGTGTGTTAGTAAATTTGTGAGGTTTATTGGTGCTAAGTATCTTTCCACTTTGATACGTGCAAATGAATAATATTCTCTTCTTAATTTTCCTAGTTTTAAGTCTGCAGTTAGTTGCAGCACAAGAATTTGAAGTTGAATACCCAGAATTCATTGTATCTGGTATAAAAACCGAAATACAACTAACAACAACTGAGATCAACTGGCAAGACACCTTAGTTAAAGCTAGTTTCAACCAAGTTTCTCAAGAAATTCAGTTTAAAAGTGGGAAGGCTACACTGCATGTTAAAAACCTTAAAACACAAGAACAAGTCGTTAAAGTTGGTGAATTTGAACATCGAAAAAAGACCAATGCCATTCCTTTATGGCTCTCCGTTTTACCACCTTTATTGGCAATTGCACTTGCTTTAATTTTCAAAGAAGTAATAATATCATTGTTGTTTGGTGTGTTAAGTGGTGTGTTAATTCTGTACACCTTCACTTTTGGTGGAGGAGGTATCATTACTGGATTTTTGGCTGTAATTGATCGTTATATTTTTAGAAGTATCATTGACGAAGGGCATATGAGTATCATCTTATTTTCTTTAATGATTGGAGGTACTGTTGCGGTAATTTCACGAAACGGTGGAATGAATGGAGCAGTAAAAATTATTGCTAAATATGCTACCAATGCAAAATCTGGTCAATTCGCAACATGGATTTTAGGAGTTTCTATCTTTTTTGATGATTACGCTAATACTCTGGTTGTTGGAAACACCATGCGTCCATTAACGGATAAGCTTAAAATTAGTAGAGAGAAATTAGCTTATATAGTTGATTCAACCGCAGCGCCTGTAGCAGCCATTGCTTTTATTACCACATGGATTGGGGCGGAGTTAAGTTACATTGAAGGAGGAATTGATAAAATTGGAATGGACTTAAACGCATATGCGGTGTTTTTTAACTCACTTCAGTACAGTTTTTATCCCTACTTCACTTTAGCTTTTATTTTAATGATCATTTTTAGCGGAAGGGACTTTGGTCCGATGCTAAAATTTGAAAACAAAGCCAGAAAAGGAGAATACTCTTTAATGGAAGGCGAAAAAACCAGTGAAGTTGAAGAGCTAAACCCTAAGGAAGGA
>JBLIDK010000022.1:0-31119 GCA_047632595.1 Sphingobacteriales bacterium | reverse complement strand
ACTAGTTCATTAATTGATACCGTTGCACGAGGGTGAACAATTTGAACTAAGGCGTCGTCTACGTTGTTTGTATTCGCACATCCATTTCCAGTTACTTCATTTGTAACCTCTAATGAGAAGCCAAAGGTATCTGCGGTATTCCATACCAAAGTTGGCTTAGCTGAATTAGCATTGGTTCCATCAACATAGCTATAGTCAGTATTTTCTACACCTTCAAAAGTCCAAGTATAGGCTCCAGCGTTACTAACATCAGCAGTATAAGTAACTTCATCATTTTTACAAGCTTCAGCAAATGAAATACCGTTAATTACAGCATCGGCATTCACAGTTTCAGTTACCGTTTCGGCACTTATTACGTCCTCACAACCTGAAAGTCCTTCATGTAAATGAATAACATTTAAGTCAACACTATATGTATTAGCAGTAATCCAATTAAGGGTTGGTGTTGCACTTGTTGAATCACTAGAAACGAAATCATAATCTGTTCCTTCTTCGCCACCAAATATCCAATTAAATGTACCATCTGTATTTTCGATTGTTGCTTCGTAAGTTCTTTCACCAGTTTCACATATATCACCCACAAGTGCATTTATAGAAACTACAGCACGAGGGTTAACTGGTTGAGTTAAGTCACCACTGTTTGCAGCATCGCAACCAGCACCAGAAATTTCGTTTGTTACGTTTAATGAGAATGTTCTGTTAATTGGTGTTAACCATTCTAATTCTGGTGTTTCAGAACTTGCAGTTGTAACGTTTAAGAAGTTGTAATCTGTTTCTAATACTCCATCAAACGTCCAAGCAAATGAACCTGAATTAGAAGTTGTTGGAGTGTAAACTGTAGAACCTGTTTCACAAACGGCATCAAAAGCAATAGCTCCAATAGTTGAAGTTGGATTTACTGTTTGAATCGCCTCATCAGATAATGAGCTACAACCAGCACCACTATTAACATTGTCAACAGTAAGTTTCACCGCATAATCACCCGCATTAATCCAAGTAACATCTAAATTCCCTCGATTGAAATCTAAACTCCTTAAAGTATAGTCCGTATTTCGTACTCCATCAATTTCCCAATTAAATCCTGTTCCGTATACAGTTGAAGTGTAAACAGTTTGTCCAGTTTCGCAAAGTATCGCAAAAGCGGCTAATGTATTAGTCACCGACTCATTTACTATTTGAGTTATTTCATCTGAATTAACCAAACAACCAGCTGTTGCTGAACTTACGTCTAGGCTTATTGGAAAGGTTCCATTTGTTAACCATTTTACTGCAAGAGTATCTGAATTTAATGTAGTTTGAACTCCATTATATTCCATTAGTTCATAATTGGCAGCATCACCCAAATTCCAAGTAAATACATCACCATTTTCAACGGTGGCAGAGTAAATAACTTCACCTGTTTGGCAAACCGGAGAAACTGCATTAAGTGCTACAACAGTTGCACCATTAACTTGTTGAGTAAATGAATCTGTTTTAGCTGAACAACCATCCGTATTATTTACATTCTCTTTTTTGTTAGTTGCTGTAAGAATAACTTTATGATTTCCTTCTGTTTTCCATGTTACTTCTAAAGTAGAATTTAATAAATCACTTACCAGTGTATAGCTACTAGGTGCAGCATCAATAAGCCATGAATAAGTGCCAGCGTTTGAAACGAAAGTACTTGCATCGTAAGATTTTGTTGTTTCTTCACAAATAACTTCTGGAGAAGGCACTGTAATAGTAACACTTGGGTTTACTAGTTGGTTAAAATCTAAATTTAATGGCGCACAAGTGACAACTTCACTAATTGAAGTAATTTCTAAAGATACAGGGTGTGTTCCAGTTGTGTTCCAAACTACTTCTGGAGTTTCACTTGTATCGCTTGTACCGTTTAAGAAATCAAAATTGCCAGCATCACCAAAATTCCATGAGAATGAATTTGCCGCTTCATTTGCATTTACATTGTAAACTACCTCACCTGTTTCACATACTTCGAAAGCAGTAAATGCAGCTGTAATAGGAGGAGTAATTGTTTGATTTACTGTAGTGATAAAAGACTCACATGATAAAGTAGGGTCTGATTCACTAAAAGTAAGTTGAATAGGAAAATCAGTAATTGAAGTAACTGGTACAGTCCATTCTACTTCAATAAAACTTTGATTTAATCCACCACTTAGTGTGTTATAATTATTGGAATCACCTAAGTCCCATGAGTAAGTATCACCAAAATCTAAAGATGCTGCTGTTGGAGTAGCTGTATAAGTAACTGTTCCACCTGAACATATTGAAGAAACAGCAGAAATATCTGCGCCTAATTCTACAACGGTAAAAGTAAAATCATTACTAGCAACCGTGTTAAGTCTATTGTTTTTGAATGCATACTTGTGGTTGTTTCTAATCTTCTGACCATTTTTAAGGGAGTCTGTAGTGTAATACCTACCCGTTGCATTTGCCACATCAATAAAAATGCCAGCCGTATCGGTTACTTGCCATTGGTTACCTTGATGTTTGTTTGAAATAAAAGTTACTTCTTTGGTTTTACAAATAATTTGGTCGTCATCGCTTGTTTCAATTAAAGCACTGCTTAATGTAACAATCGACTGTCTAACTTTTGAAGGATCAAAAATATCGGTATAGTAAGGATTTGTACAATAGATGTAACAATCTTCTTCAAGGTCAATTACTAAACGTCCGCTTGCTTGAGAAATAGGAACTAAAACAGAGAATAGACGAGAGTTCCCTTCATTTATAATTCCACCCATAAAGTTTAAACTTTGACCAAAACGAGTTCTAACAGGCAATGTTGCTCTTAAAAGTTGACCGAAAGTATCTTCCTTTAAAGAAATGTTTGCAATTAGTGTTCCTGTTGCTTCATTGTAGCCAATGAATTGTTTTTCGTAGTTAATAGTATCCTCTTCTTCTCTAAATCTCCCAGTATTTGCCTCATCAAGCTCCACTTGTTCAATGTAAATTGGCGTATTTCCATTTGCTTCGTAGTCTCTAATTTTAAGTTTTAAACCAACATCACCTAAGTTGAATGCTGTGTCTTTTACGTTAATATTAATAAAGATTCTAGCATATCCACCATCAACTTCCAAAGCCCCCATTGAAATTGAATAGTCTAGATTGTCAACAAATTGTTCTTCGTAGGTTTGGTTTAGGTCTATAACGTCATATACGATATTTTCGGTTTGAGTATAAACAAATTGTACAGCGTCTAAAATGTCCTGAATTTGTTTTTTTATATTATTGATTGCCGTATTAAGCTCTCTATTCACATCATTTAAGGCACTTTCTCTTTGATCATCTATTAATTGAACTAAAGTTGCAGTGTCTTCGTCTAATTGAGCTTGGAGTTCAGCAATTTTTAGCATTGCATCTTCTCTTAATGAATCGACTAAGCTTATTAAATTCTCCGTTGCAGCTATGACCATTTCTGCCGCCTCATCAGGCTCTATAGTTGGTAAAGCCTTATTGATAGAATCAATCGCTGCACTGGCCATTTGTAGAATCATTTCCTGTGTTGAATCAGCTTCAGATTGAATTTTATCACCTTGAGTTATGATGGAATCTATTAGCTCTTGTAGCTCTTGAATTTGATTGTTTATAGTATTGATTGCCATATCACTCTCTCTATTCATATCATTTGAGGCACTATCTGGTTCTTCTTCTATGAAATCTTTTAGCTCTTGAATTTGTTCTATAGTATCAACAGGATTTGTCTGCGCGTTAACATTTAGAAATGAACTTAGAAATAATGATATTAAAACAAGGGTATTTTGTACTATGGTTTTCATAAATAAGTTTTAAAGCTTAAATCCTTAATCTAGTAATCGCAGCAAGCTGCAAAAACAACATGATTGATCGAAAAAGTACATCAATGCATACTTTCAACTAACAGGGTGGAGTAATTCGTTATTTTTATAAAAAATAATTGAAAGCAAAGGTACAAATTATTATTAATTCTTCAACTTTCGGCAGACACTCCGTTTAATCGCATATCTCTTTCATATTGAACAATATATACCGTTATATAGTCATTAGAAGATGTAGTTCTAACAAGTTGAATTGCATTAATTAAAAATGGTGGACTTCCAAAAGTCCTTCGAAAATTATTTGGAATTTTAAGTTGGCTCTTTATTCATAATTTTTGGTTTTATAAAAATGTATACGGATCCAAAACGAAAAAGGCTACTCCTAAAGTGCTATAATTGATCATTTCTGAGTAACATTAAATAATAGACATTGAAAAAGAAAAAAATCATAAAATCAATTCTATTTGCGCCTTAAGTTGAGAAGTAATATTTTCGTGAATGCTAAAAATTGACATGCACACCCACATCATTCCAGAACAATTACCAGACTGGACAACTAAATTTGGATATGGTAATTTCATAAACCTTGAACCAAGCCGACCAGGTTTTGCAAATATGATGCAAGGAGGTAAATTTTTTAGAGAAATTAATAAAAATTGCTGGGATGAAAAATTTAGAATTAATGATTATGAAAAATTTCAGACTCAAGTTCAAGTGGTTTGCACTATACCAGTAATGTTTAACTACCACATTAAAGCCGAACATTGTTTGGAAATAAGTAAATTTTTAAACGATCATATTGCTGATGTATGCGACAGATTCCCTAAGAATTATCTTGGTTTAGCAACTATTCCAATGCAAGATACTGAAACCGCAATAAAGGAATTAGAGAGAGCAAAAGCTACCGGACATTTAGGGATTCAAATTGGTTCTAACATTAATGACGAAAACTTAAGTGAAGATAAGTTCTTTCCTATTTTTGAAGCATGTCAAGACCTAGGAATGGCAGTAATGGTTCACCCTTGGAACATGATGGGCAAAGTGAATATGGAAAAGTATTGGTTACCTTGGCTTGTTGGAATGCCTGCAGAAACATCAAGGGCTGCTTGTTCTATGATTTTTGGCGGGGTTTTAGAACGATTACCAAAGTTACGTGTCAATTTTAGTCATGCAAGCGGAAGTTTCTTAGGCACTATTGGCAGGGTGGAGCATGGTTTCAATTGTCGACCTGATTTAGTGGCAGTAGATAATAAAAAGAATCCTCGTGAATACCTAGGCAAGTTTTGGGTTGATTGTATCACACACGACCCTAAAATGCTTCAATATGTATTAGATCTGCAGGGCTCTAAAAGGGTAACTCTAGGTAGCGACTACCCCTTCCCACTTGGTGATTTAGAAATTGGAAAATTCATTACTGAAATGGGCCTACCTGAATCTACCGTTGAGGATATTTATTGCAACTCCACTTTAGAGTGGTTAGATATTGACAAAACTCGGTTTAAGTAAAACTTAAAGAGTGAAAGAATTCAAAAGCAAAGAAACACTGAATACTTTTTCCTTTGGACTAAAAGCTTGGATCCATCAGCTTTTCGCTTTTAACTTTTCTTCGGAACCGGATCAAACCCACTTGTTCCCCAAGGGTGGCAATGAAGTAATCTCTTTATTCCCAAATAGAGTCCTTTTAGCGCGCCCCATTCTTTAATTGCCTCAATGGTGTAGGTGGAGCAAGTTGGTACATGTCGGCAGGTGCTAGGCAGTAATGGGCTTATTAAATACTTGTAGAATTTAATAGGAAGAATAAATAGAAAGGCCAATGCTTTTTTCATGGTTTGCAAAGATATTGAAAAGGGTTGAAGGTTTTACAATAGCGTGGAGTGTTTAGGGTTCTACACAAGTCATAAAAAAAACCCCTCAGCTTGCGCATGAGAGGTTTTTAATACAAACAAAACAAATAAAAATATTAGTTAGCTTCTACAATCGCTAATGTTTTAACAGCTTCTACGTTAAAAGTAATTTCAACTTCATCATTAACCATTGGGCTTTCATAGTTGATTCCCCAATCCTGACGATTGATAACTACCGTTCCAGTAAACCCTACAAATTCTGCAGTCTTCTTGCTGTTTTCCATTTTACCTAAATATGTAAAAGGCAATTCAAAAGGCTTTGTGATGTTCTTTACTGTCATCGTACCTTTTGCAAGCATACCGTCTTTAGTTTTAACAATTTCAGTGCTTTCAAACGTCATTGAAGGATAAACCTCCGTGTCAAAGAAATCAGCAGAACGTAAATGCTTGTCTCTGTAATCATTCTTAGTGCTTACAGTTGTAGCATCAATAGTAACGTTAATTGAAGGTGTTTCTCCAAAAACTAATACTCCTTCTACTCCTTCAAACGAACCGCTTGCTTTTGCAAAAATGTGCTTAACATCAAAGTTTACAAAAGTGTGAACTTGGTCAATGTTATACGTTCCGTTTAATGTTGTGAAATCAATAACTTCAGTCATTTCAACTGTAGATTTATCTTGAGGACCTGTTGTACCATCCGCATTTAAAGCGATTAAAGGAGCAATTACTAAAGCAATTACACTCATTAACTTTAAAAGGATGTTCAAAGAAGGACCTGAAGTATCTTTAAAAGGATCTCCAACAGTATCACCTACTACAGCTGCCTTGTGAGCATCAGAACCTTTGTAAGTCATTACACCATTAATTTCAACACCTTCTTCAAACATTTTCTTAGCGTTATCCCACGCACCACCAGCATTACTCTGGAAGATTGCCATTAACACACCTGAAACTGTTACACCAGCTAATAAACCACCAAGCATTTCAGCACCACCAAAAAGTCCGATTACAACCGGAGCAGTAACTGCAAGTACACCTGGTAAAATCATTTCACGGATAGAAGCTTTAGTTGAAATCTCAACACACTTATCGTATTCAGCAACTCCATCTGCAGCTTCGAAAGTCGCTTGATCTTCTTTAGACCAATCTTTTTGTTCTTTTCCATCATTCTTACGCATTACATCTAAAGCCGCTTTTAAAGCTGGTATAGTTGTAAACTGACGTCTTACTTCTTCAATCATTGCCATTGCAGCTCTACCCACAGCATTCATAGAAAGTGCTGAGAATACAAATGGTAGCATTCCACCTAGGAATAAACCAGCCATTACAGTAGCTTTTGAAATATCAATTGAACCGATATTTGCTGTAGTCATAAATGCACCAAATAATGCAAGTGCAGTTAATGCAGCAGAACCAATAGCAAATCCTTTACCGATAGCAGCAGTTGTGTTTCCAACAGCATCTAACTTATCAGTAATTTGTCTAACTTCTTTTGGAAGCTCAGCCATTTCAGCAATACCACCAGCGTTATCAGAAATAGGACCGTAAGCATCAACAGCTAATTGAATACCTGTGTTTGCTAACATACCTACTGCAGCAATTGCAATACCGTACAATCCACCAAAATGGAAAGCTCCGATAATTGAAGCAGCGATAATGATAATTGGAATTGCAGTACTCATCATACCTACTCCTAAACCAGCAATTATGTTTGTTGCCGCACCTGTAGATGATTGTCTAACGATAGACATAACCGGTCTTTTACCTGTTCCTGTATAGTATTCAGTAATTAAACCGATTAAGATACCAGCAACTAAACCAATTACAGTTGCAATGAAAATACCGTTTGAAGTCATTATTCTTTCAGTACCGTAAAGTAAGTCTGTGTAAACCCAAGTTTCAGGTAACATCCAGTTAATGATAAAGTAAGAAGCTACAATCATTAATGCTCCTGAACCAAATTCACCAATGTTTAATGCCATTTGTGGGTTACCACCTTCTTTAACTTTCACGAAGAATGTACCTAATATTGACATGATAATTCCAGTTGCAGCAAGTGCTAAAGGAAGTAACACTGCAGATAATCCATTGAATTCATCCACGAAAGTACCTGCCATAAAAGCTGCACCTAAAACCATTGTTGCAATGATTGAACCTACATAAGATTCGAATAAATCGGCACCCATACCAGCAACATCACCAACGTTATCTCCAACGTTATCAGCAATAGTAGCAGGATTAAGAGGATGATCTTCTGGAATTCCAGCTTCTACTTTTCCTACTAAATCAGCTCCAACATCAGCAGCTTTGGTATAAATACCACCACCTACACGAGCAAATAATGCTATAGAGGAAGCACCAAAAGAAAAACCAGTGATAATAGTTATTACTCTTTCAACCGAAGCTTGGTCAGAAAAACCAAACACGTTGCTATAAACAAGTAATAAGCCACCAAGACCTAAAACACCTAAACCAACAACACCCATTCCCATTACAGCACCGCCGCTAAAAGCAACTTCTAATGCTGCTCCAAGGCTTGTACGTGCTGCATGTGCAGTTCTAACGTTTGCTTTAGTTGCAACCTTCATTCCGATAAAACCGGCTAAAGCTGAGCAAAATGCACCAAGTATAAATGAAACACCAATGAAAGGTGAAGATAATTCAGCATCCGCTGTAACTGATAAAAGAATTGCAATTGCTACTACAAAAATCGAAAGAACTTTGTACTCAGCTTTTAAGAATGCCATTGCACCATCAGCAATGTGGCCTGCAATCTTTTTCATTTTATCCGTTCCTGGATCTTTCTTGCTTACGTAAGCAGAGCGAATCAAGGTATATAAGAGCGCTATAACCCCGAATACGGGAAGAAGCATTATAAACTTACTAGTCATGTAATTTTTATTTAATGATAAATTTTTTCAAGGCGCAAATATACGCTAATTGATTTATAATGCAATCCTAAAAACAATTCCTTTTCCGAATAAATTATTCCATTTCGGAGCTACCTCCCATTTCATTGACCTATACCTTAGTTTTATGAGAAAATTAGCCTTTCTTCTTTTATCAATTTCCTTCGTTTTTGGTTCAATAGCTCAAAATTCAAACGTTTTTGGTAGCGATTTAATGGCTTTAGGATTAGCAACTACAGCATACCACCATAGTCAACAGCACTTTGCAAATCCCGCAGGAACTGCTCAGGTTTCAGAATTAACAATTGGCGCTACTTATCAAAATCGCTATAATATCAAAGAAATTACCTCAAAAGGGGTTTATGCCCTACTCCCAATTAAAAATAATGTTTTTGGATTATCAACAACCTTATTTGGCTATTCTTTATACCAAGAACAGCAATTTAAACTAAGCTATTCTAAGGCTTTAAACGATAAATTAAGTATTGGTATTAGTAGTTCTGGATCTACTATTCAATCTCAAGATTTTCGTTCTAATATAAGTTTTTCTGCTTCCGCGGGATTTATTTATCAACTTCAAAAGTCAATTCAACTAGGCTTAAACATCAATAACCTTCAAAATACTTTTGATGATTTTCAAACTAATCCAACCATTGTAAATTTTGGCTTAGCCTTTTTAAGTGGAGATAATGTCCAAATTTTAACCGCATTGGAACAAGATTTTTCTAAAACACTGCTTTTTAAAGCGGGAGTTGAATATCAACCTACTAAGCAAGTATTCTTAAGGGCTGGAGTAAAATCAGCTCCAGGACAAATTTACGTGGGAAGCTCATTTCTATTAGGTACGCTAAATATTGGAACCGCCTTTACTATGCACCCAATACTTGGTTTAAACAGCGAATATACCTTGTCTTATGCTTTATAGACTCCAATTAGTTCTGGTTTTTAGTCTTGCATTATTGCTAGTTCAAGGACAAGAAATGAACAGTACTTTTATTGACAACATGGTTGAAATGCAAGTAGCTATTAGTGAAACAAGTTCAGAATCTTCAACCGACCTATACGAAAACATTCAATATTATCTTGAATATCCGCTAAACATCAATTTGGCTTCATCTACAGAATTTTATAGTTCCAAGCTATTTTCTCCCATGCAATTACTAGCCTTACAAAAGCACATACAATTAAACGGACCGCTTTTAAGTATTTACGAGCTACAAACCATTCCCTTTTTTGATAATCAAAGCATTAAATTTTTACTGCCTTTGGTTACTGTTAAAGCTAGTGAGAAAACCAAGTGGAGCTTTAAGAATATTGCCAAAAACTCTTCTCATTCCGTTATGATTAGAACCTACCGACGTTTTGAGAATGAAAGCGAAGAGAACTACCTGGGCGACCCTTATAAAACATACGGTCGTTACCGATTTAATTTTGAAAATAAGTTGAAAATTGGATTCACTGTAGAGAAAGACCCAGGCGAAAAAAATCTCTTAGATTACCAATCGAAATATATTGAAGTAAATGACCTGGGACTTATCAAAACGCTGGTTTTGGGCGATTTTGATGCCAATTTCGGACAAGGAATGGCTCTTTGGACAGGTTTTGGCATGTCGAAAGCAATGAATGAAAATTCGCTTGTAAAAACAGAAAATCGCCTTTTTGGACATTCTAGTGCTAGAGAATACAACTTTTTTAAAGGCGCTGGTGTCGCTTTTAATTTAAACAAGATCACACCCACCCTATTCTATTCAAAACGTAAATTAGATGCCCGAATTGAAAATGACTCGACTTCAAATAGAGTGGTGAAAACCATCTACAAAACCGGTCTACATAGAATGGAAAGTGAGGTTCAATCACAAAACACCTTAGTCGAAAAAGTGTATGGCAGTAATTTAAGCTATGACAGCCGTATTTTTCATTTGGGGATAACAGGAGTGCAAACTAATTATTCCTTACCTATTGACCCTGATATTCAACCTTATTCAAAATACCGCTTTAGCGGAATACAAAACAACTTAGTTTCAACAGATTTTACAGCAACTTTAGGGATGGCTTTGTTTTTTGGCGAGTACAGTAGAAACACCACTAGCGGTGAAGGTTATTTGCTTGGCTTCTTAGCGGCTCTAAATCAAAATACGAGTTACGGGATGGTTTATCGAAATTATAGTCAACAACTGTACTCATTATACGCCAACAGTCTTCGTGAATCAACTGAGGCTTCCAATGAAAATGGCATTTATCAACTACTGACTTATAATTTTAGCAGAAAATGGAAAGCAACACTGAGCTACGACTATTTTCAGTACCCATGGCTTACATTTAATGCTGATGTGCCGAGTTACGGTATAGAATCTCAATGTAGAGTGGACTATTCTCCCAGCCATGATTTATCTCTGTATGTTCGCTATACCAATAAAAACAGTTTAGAGACTCGAAGCTCACCTGGAACAAACGAAGAAACTTACTTCAATAAACGAAGTACCTTTCGAACAGAAATTGCCTATCCTATCTCCTATCGCCTTAAGGCAAAAAACCGAATAGAATTTAGCTGGGATGAAAATGATAATTCGGGCTTTTTATTTTATCAAGACATTCGCTACACCTATAAAAAACTCACACTTGACTTTCGCTACTTAAGCTTTTCTATTTCTAGTTTTGATTCTAGAATATACGCTTATGAACGAGATGTGCTCTATGTGAATAGTATTCCTTTTTATTCGGGTAATGGGCAAAAAGTAATTGCTTTGGCAGGATATAAACTTGGAAAGAATCTCAACTTTTGGTTGAAAGCATCTCAATTAATTACTGATTCTACCGAAGAAGTGAATTGGGAAAATCCACTAGCTAAAAAGAACCGAAGAAGTGAATTGACTTTACAGCTTCGGGTTAAATTTAATTAAGGCTAAAATTTATCAAAACACCTATACGGAATCCCAAACCACCATAGCCATTATTGTTAAAAACTTCAGAATATCTTCGTGTTTGAGTTAAGAGAATCAGGGATGTATTTATCTTTTCCAGAATGTAAGTTGAAAAAAGCCAAGCTCAAAATGGATTTTCGGCATCCCCTATTCCTAATTAAAGACTTTGATTCCTGTTTATACGCCTTTGAAAAAACGTTTTTTACTCAAATAGTGTTCCATTTTTTATGGACCGGTAGTTCGGTATTATGACTTCATTGGTTATAAGCTAAATTTCTTTACAGATTTTTGGTTAAAAGTAACTCAAAGTGATTACAAAAATACCGGGGAGCTTAGCTGGTAGGATCCAAGTAGAATTAGCGGAACAAATGACATTCCTGATATTTTCTTAGGAAACCGAGTTATAAACGAAGACTTTGAAGAACTGTTTATTTTGCATGGAGATGAAGAAAATCCGAGTATTCACAACGTTAACTAGGTTCACATGACCATAGATACCATGCCTAGAAATTGCAGGATTTACCGGTTTAAACATGATCCCACAACCTTTGTAAGAAATAATAAAACAGTGGAAAATCTAACCGTTTTTTATCAAAATAGAGAAATACGTCTAAGCAATTTTACCGCCCCTACTGCAGATTTTAAATTGTACTCCACTACAGGTCAGTTGGTGAAATCAGGAACTACCCAAAACGAAGTAATTACAGTTAACAGTTTAATCCCGGGAGTGTGTTTTTTAAGGTTAGCTTCCTCAAACAATTCTACAGCCACCACAAAGTTTATAGTTAATTAAGGTATGCAATGAGTTTTTCTTGATTTTTACCAGTCAACCCACCCTTTTAACTTGTTTTGGACAGCAAATAGATAAAAAAGCCATGCCAATAGAAGGAGGAAAGGACTTCACATACTAAAATTAACATTCCTTTCAGATGCGGTTATAAACTTTGAATTTGCTGTAACGCTAGTTGTATAAAATAAAAATGCACCAACAAGGAATTCCTGTTGGCGCATTAAATAAAATTAAATTATGCTATTCTATAATTAAAGTTTTTGAAGCCAAGCCATTGACGCTGCTTATTCTTACAAAATATAAACCTTTGTTTAAATCTGAGCACTGAACAATATCTAAATCTTTAACATTCATTGATTTTACTTTTCTTCCAATATTATCTAAAATCTCTAAGGTTCCTGAATTAACATCTGCCGGTAGGTTAACTGTGAAACTTGATTTTGTTGGATTGGGGTAAAGATTAAAATCAAAATTATTGGATTGGTTTTGCACTGAGATATTTATTGGTTCAAATACTTCAACAGAAACTGAATCCTTCGCTGAGTTACCACAACCGTTGGTAATTGTTGCTACAACATTGTACGTATTTTTAGTCGTAAAAACATGTGAAACAAGAAATGCTGAGGAAGTTAAACTAGTTCCATCACCAAAATTCCAAGTTACTTGCCCGCCATAATATTGATAGAAATAAACAGTTTGCCCGATTTCAACACTATCTTCGTCATAGTTTGGAGGTCCTAAGTCCCATTCGATTTCGAAGTCGTTAATTTCAACATTTTCAATTATATTAATTTTTAAAATATCCTCAAACTGCTCTGAATAATCGCAGCCATTAGTTAATTCAATATCAATGCTATATTCGCCCAAAGCAGCATACACATGAGAAATTAAAATATATTCTCTGCCAAAAATATTAACCGTTTTGTGCTCAGTTACCGCTGCGCTTCCGTCTCCAAAGTCTACACTTATTTCAGCTGGAACTACCCCATCATATATTACATAAATAATTTGAATTGAATCTTCAATGCAATATCCTTGAGATTCATTTTCCTCACTTAAATCAACTAATGAAAAATCAAAATCCGTAATCGACTCATTAATATCTACAGTATAGTCAACACTATAAGTTGCACCGCAAAAACTAGTAAGTGTAAGGGTTATTTGGTATTCACCTACATTTTCAAACGTAAAATGCTTGGTTTTATCGGTTGAGGTTGCAATTGTATCAAATTCCCATAGCACAGAAACTATTCTGTCATCGTATTCATATAGTGCAAAAATTAGTTCATCTCCGGGACAAGCTTCCTCAGGAACCTCAAGATCAAAGTCTGCTGAGAAAGAACCTGTATTGCCCACAATCACTTCATTTTCAATAGTATCTTTATTTCCACATAGGTTTTCACCAAAAACGGTTATTGTATATTTTCCAGTAGCTGCATACTTATGTTTAATAGTATTGCTAGTTCCAACTGAAGTTTTACCATCTCCAAAATCCCAAGTATAGGTTGTTCCATTAATCGAACTATTAGAAGAAACATAAAAATCAGCCTTATCCTCTATACAGATTGTATCCTCAAAATATATTTCATAAAACTCTAATTCAACATCATTTGTTACTTCAATTGAGGTTGTTAGGGTTGTATCATTTCCGCACAAACTTTTAAGTCTTGCGCTAACTTCAAATTCACCTACTTGGGTGTATTTATGCGAATTTTCAATATTAAAATTGCCATGATCTGTTGTAATTTCAGTGCTGCCATCCCCAAAATTCCAAAAAATAGAGTCTGCTGATGATTTTGTCGCATTTCTTAAGTAAAATACGGCTTCCTCTTGTGGGCAATAATAAAATTGATTCTCATCAAGGTTAATATCAGCTTCTTGAAAGTTAAAATTGGAATTCCCAAATTTAATTAGTTTGTAAATGGTGTCCATTCCACAATCATCTGAGCTATAAAATATTTCTAAAGTATAGTCATTGTTTGAAGCATAGGTATGACTAAAATTATTTTTATTCTTAATTGTTGTTCCATCTCCAAGCTTTACTGAATCAATATTAGAACCATTCCCAGAAGCTGAGAACTCCAAAGGTTGTCCAGCACAAACAACATTAGAATATCTGTTACCATTTATTCTAATTACTAAACCATAAACTTGTTCGCTATAGTAATCAGAAGTGACAAAACTAGAGCCACCACCAGTGGTATCTACTACGGATAAAAATATGTCAATGTAACCTGGACTTAAAACTAAATGTTGTGGGTTTTTAACGGTATAAATGGAGTCTTGTATATACCATTGGTACGAATTCCCAGAATTATCGGTCCCTGTATATGTTATAGCCATAGTTGCGGGAGCACAATCCCTATCCCAATCGATGGTAAATTCAGTTTGAGCATTGTTAGTTTGAATTACCAACAGAAATGCTGATGTAAGCATTAGAACTTTGAAAAATTTACAGGTCATAATTTATTAATTTTTAGTGCTTTATAAAGAATCAAAAGTAAATATAATTCCACAAATTATTTCTTATTAATAATTATATATTTTTCATAATTAGTTGTACAAAAAAAACCCAATCCGCTTAAAGCGAATTGGGGTTATAAATTTACTATTTGACTAAAAACTTATTCAGCTTCTTCTACAATTACTTCTTCAGTTTTTGAAGCTAGTAATTGGTCATATTCCTCTTGAGAACCAACGATAATTTTATCTAGTTCTCTCATTCCAGTTCCACAAGGTATTAAGTGACCTACAATTACATTCTCTTTCAAGCCTTGTAATTCATCACGCTTAGCAGTTATAGCTGCTTCGTTTAATACTTTGGTAGTTTCCTGGAAGGAAGCTGCGCTGATGAAACTCTTCGTTCCTAATGAAGCTTTTGTGATACCTTGAAGTAATGAAGTACTTGTTGCTGGAATAGCATCTCTTACTTCTACAACTTTCATATCCTTGCGCTTCAAAATTGAGTTTTCTTCTCTTAGTTTTCTAACACTAACAATTTGTCCTTCTTTAAGGGCATTTGAATCACCTTTTTCAACAACAACTTTCTTGTCGAAGATCCAGTTATTCTCCTCAACAAATACAAATTTGTCAACTGCTGCTTTTTCTAAGAATTTAGTATCCCCTGCATCCGCAATAGTTACTTTCTGCATCATCTGACGAACGATCACTTCAAAGTGTTTATCGTTAATCTTCACACCTTGCAGACGGTAAACTTCTTGTACACCATTCACTAAGTACTCTTGTACTGCAGATGGTCCACTGATTTTCAAGATATCGGCTGGAGCAATTGCACCATCAGATAACGTCATACCAGCTTTCACAAAATCGTTTGCTTGAACTAAAATATGCTTAGATAAAGGAACTAAGTATTTCTTTACTTGTCCATCCTTAGATTCGATGATAATCTCACGATTACCACGCTTAATTCCACCTAAAGAAACAACTCCATCAATTTCTGTTACTACAGCAGGGTTAGAAGGGTTACGTGCTTCAAAAAGCTCCGTTACTCTTGGTAGACCACCAGTAATATCTCTAGTTTTACCTAAAGCTCTAGGAATCTTAACAAGAATCTGACCTTGAGCAATCTTTTCCTTGTCTTCAACCACAATGTGGGCTCCAACTGGAATAGAATACGTTCTCTCGTCTTTTCCTCTAATAATAATTGAAGGGTTCTTAGTTTTATCTTTCGAATCAACAATTACTTTTTCTTTGTGACCAGTTTGCTCATCTGATTCTTCTCTAAAGGTCATTCCTTCAACGATGAATTCAAATTCCGACTTACCGTCAAACTCAGAAACAATAACTGCGTTGTATGGATCCCAAGAACAAATCTTTTCTCCTTTTTTAATTTCTTGACCTTCTTCTACATATAAGAATGAGCCATAAGGTAAGTTGTTTGTCATTAGAACTTTACCAGTTCCTTTGTCTCTTATCCTGAATTCTCCAGAACGTCCAACAACAACCTTGGTAATTCCGTTTTCAACCTTATGGTTACACGTTCTTACTTCTTCCATTTCTATAACACCATCAAATTTGGCATTGATTTGAGATTCTGCTGCAATGTTAGCTGCAGTACCCCCAACGTGGAATGTACGTAGTGTAAGCTGTGTTCCTGGTTCACCAATTGACTGTGCTGCCACAACTCCAACTGATTCTCCCATTTGAACTGGTCTGTTTGAAGCAAGGTTACGTCCATAACATTTCGCACAAACTCCTTGTCTAGTTTCACAGGTTAATACTGAACGTATTTCAACTTCTTCAACTGCACTATCTTCGATAACTTTACCAATTTCCTCAGTGATTTCTTGTCCATTACTTACAAGTAATTCATTGCTAATTGGATCGTAAACATCGTGAAGTGAAGTTCTACCTAAGATACGTTCATATAAAGTCTCAACTATTTCTTCGTTATCTTTTAACGAAGTAGTTTTTATACCTCTTAATGTTTCACAATCAAATTGTACAACAATCATATCCTGTGCTACATCAACCAAACGACGAGTTAAGTAACCCGCATCGGCCGTTTTAAGCGCAGTATCTGCAAGACCTTTACGTGCACCGTGAGTAGATATAAAGTACTCTAATACAGAAAGACCTTCTTTAAAGTTCGATAGAATTGGGTTTTCAATAATCTCACCAGCAGAACCAGATTTCTTTGGTTTTGCCATTAGACCCCTCATACCTGCTAACTGACGAATTTGCTCTTTCGAACCCCTTGCACCAGAATCTAGCATCATATACACTGAATTAAATCCTTGACGTTCAGTTGATAGTTTGCCCATCAAATCGTCCGTTAATTTAGTGTTAGTACGAGTCCAAATATCAATAATTTGGTTATAACGTTCGTTATTGGTAATGAAACCCATGTTATAGTTATTCCAAACCTCTGCAACCTCTTCACGAGCTTCTTCGATTAATTGAACTTTAACTTTAGGAATTCCTAAATCGTTTAAGTTAAACGATAAACCACCTTTAAATGCAGTTACGAATCCAAGACTCTTGATATCATCTAAGAATTCTGCAGCACGTCTAATACCACAAACTTTTACAACTCTACCAATAATATCTCTTAAAGATTTCTTAGTTAACACTTCGTTAATATAACCTATCTCACTTGGTACGTGCTTGTTAAACAACACTCTACCAACTGTAGTATCTATTAACTCGGTAACCTCAACTTCATCTCTATGGAAAGTAGCACGAACTTTAATGTTAGCATGCATGTCTACTTTTTGCTCGTTATAAGCAATTTCCACTTCCTCTGGTGAATAGAATACTAAAGACTGACCTTTAACAGTAATGTCATTATCTGTAACTCTCGATTTCGATAAGTAGTACAGACCCAAAACCATATCCTGTGAAGGTACAGCAATTGGAGTTCCATTTGCAGGGTTAAGAATGTTGTGAGATGCAAGCATCAACATTTGAGCCTCCAAAATAGCCGCGTTTCCTAAAGGAACGTGAACCGCCATTTGGTCACCATCGAAATCGGCATTAAATGCAGTACACACTAATGGGTGTAACTGAATCGCTTTTCCTTCGATAAGTTTTGGCTGAAATGCTTGGATACCTAACCTGTGAAGCGTTGGAGCCCTGTTTAATAATACAGGATGTCCTTTTAGTACATTTTCTAAAATGTCCCAAACAACTGCTTCTTTCTTGTCAACAATTTTCTTTGCAGATTTAACCGTTTTAACAATTCCTCTTTCAATTAACTTTCTAATGATAAAAGGTTTGAAAAGCTCGGCAGCCATGTTTTTAGGAATACCACATTCGCTTAATTTAAGCTCTGGTCCTACAACAATTACTGAACGTGCTGAATAATCAACCCTCTTACCAAGTAAGTTTTGACGGAAACGTCCTTGCTTACCTTTTAGGATATCACTTAAAGATTTTAATGGCCTGTTACCATCTGCTTTTACAGCATTTACCTTACGTGAGTTATCAAATAATGAATCCACAGCTTCTTGAAGCATACGTTTCTCATTTCTAAGAATCACTTCAGGAGCTTTAATCTCCATTAATCGTTTTAAACGATTGTTTCTGATAATTACTCTTCTGTAAAGATCATTCAAATCAGAAGTTGCAAAACGTCCACCATCTAAAGGAACTAGTGGTCTTAATTCTGGTGGTATAACCGGAACAATTTTCACTATCATCCACTCAGGACGGTTTTCTTTACGTTTTCTTGAGTCACGGAAAGCTTCAACAACTTGAAGACGTTTTAACGCTTCGTTTTTTCTCTGTTGAGATGTTTCAGTATCTGCTTTATGACGAAGACTGTAAGACATATCGTCTAAGTCTAAACGCATTAATAACGCTTCCAAAGCTTCAGCACCCATAAGAGCGATGAATTTGTTTGGATCTGCATCATCAAGCATTTGGTTTTCTTTTGGAAGGGTATCCAAAATTTCCAAGTACTCTTCTTCTGTTAAGAAATCAAGGTATGAAATACCATCACCTTCTTTAATACCAGCTTGAACAACTACATAACGCTCGTAATAAATAATTAAATCTAACTTTTTAGTTGGAAGACCTAATAGATATCCGATTTTGTTAGGTAGAGATTTGAAGTACCAGATATGCGCTACAGGAACAACCAATTGGATGTGTCCCATACGCTCTCTACGTACTTTTTTCTCAGTAACCTCAACACCACAACGGTCACAAATAATACCCTTATAACGGATACGCTTGTATTTACCACAGTGACACTCATAATCCTTAACTGGTCCGAATATTCTTTGACAGAATAAACCGTCCATCTCAGGCTTATAGGTTCTATAATTAATTGTTTCTGGTTTAAGCACTTCTCCACTAGACCTTTCTAAAATGGCCTCTGGTGATGCCAGACTAATGGTTATGCTCTTAAAATTACTTTTTAGTTTCGTCTCTTTTTTGTAAGACATATGTACCTCCGTTTATAATGGGTGGTTAATTAATCCATAGTTATTTCAAGCCCTAGGCCGCGCAGTTCATGTACCAATACATTGAACGATTCAGGAACACCTGGTGTTGGAAGGTTTTCACCTTTAACAATCGTTTCATATGCTTTGGCTCTTCCGATAACGTCATCAGACTTAACGGTTAGAATTTCCTGCAATATGTTTGCTGCACCGAATGCTTCCAGTGCCCAAACTTCCATCTCTCCAAAACGCTGACCCCCAAATTGGGCTTTACCACCTAATGGCTGTTGCGTAATTAACGAGTATGGCCCAATTGACCTAGCGTGCATCTTATCATCAACCATGTGACTCAGTTTAAGCATATAAATTACACCTACTGTAGTCTGTTGATCAAAGCGCTGCCCAGTTTCTCCATCGTGCAAATATGTTTGTCCTGATGAAGGAATCTTAGCTTTTTGTACATAGCTTTCAACCTCATCTAAACTAGCACCATCAAAAATCGGTGTTGAGAACTTCATTCCAAGTACCTCACCTGCCCATCCTAAAACGGTCTCATAAATTTGACCTAGGTTCATCCTTGAAGGAACACCTAATGGATTAAGAACGATATCAACAGGAGTACCATCTTCTAAGAATGGCATATCTTCTTGACGAACGATTTTTGCAACAATACCTTTGTTACCGTGACGTCCAGCCATCTTATCACCTACTTTAAGCTTACGCTTTTTAGCAAGATATACTTTTGCAAGTTGTAAGATTCCTGTTGGAAGTTCATCTCCAACGCTGATCGCAAACTTCTCTCTCTTGTAAGTTCCTAATGCAGAATTATATCTAATTCCGTAGTTGTGTAATAACACATGAATCTTACTGTTAAGTTCAGAATCCGTTGTCCAGTCGTTTGGATTGATACCTGTATAATCTAATTCAGCTAAAATCTTTTGAGAGAACTTAATTCCTTTAGGGATTAAGATTTCACCATAGCTATTTGTAATACCTTGTGAGGTTTTACCATTCACTAATGCAAAGATTTTCTCAATTAGCGTTCTCTTAAGTTCTCCAAGATCACTGTTGTGAGCATCGTCTAACTTTTCAATTGCTTTTTTATCTGAATCTTTAGTTGCTTTATCTTTTTTCGCTCTAGAGAAAAGTTTAGTATTAACTACTACACCAGTCACAGAAGGAGAAACTTTAAGCGATGCATCTTTTACATCACCTGCTTTATCTCCGAAAATTGCACGTAAAAGTTTTTCTTCAGGAGTTGGATCTGATTCTCCTTTTGGAGTAATCTTACCAATTATAATATCTCCTTCTTTTACTTCAGCACCTACACGAATTACTCCGTTTTCATCTAAGTTTTTGGTTGCTTCTTCACTTACGTTAGGAATATCAGAAGTTAATTCCTCTTCTCCACGCTTCGTGTCTCTAACTTCTAACTCGTATTCGTCAATGTGAATAGATGTAAACACATCATTACGAACAACGTTTTCAGAAATTACGATTGCATCCTCAAAGTTATAACCCTTCCAAGGCATGAAAGCAACTTTTAGGTTTCTACCTAGTGCTAACTCACCACCTTCAGTAGCATATCCTTCACAAAGAACTTGACCTTTAAGAACTTTTTCGCCTTTTTTAACAATTGGCTTTAAGTTCATGCAAGTACCTTGGTTAGTACGCTTGAATTTAGTTAGGATATAACTCTTAATATCTTCATCAAAGCTTAATAACTTATCTTCATCAGAACGAGTGTAACGAATAGTGATCTTTTCAGCATCAACATATTCTACAACACCATTTCCTTCAGCGTTAATTAAAACTCTTGAATCTTGCGCAACTCTTTGCTCTAGTCCTGTACCAACAATTGGTGCTTGTGGACGCATTAATGGAACTGCTTGACGCTGCATGTTCGATCCCATCAGGGCTCTGTTTGCATCATCATGCTCCAAAAATGGAATTAAAGAGGCAGCAATTGAAGTAATTTGATTTGGAGCAACATCCATTAAATCAAGCTGTTTAGGCTCAACAATTGGGAAGTCACCTTCATACCTAGCTTTTACTCTATCGGTAGTAAAGGTTCCATTTTCACTTACTGCAGCATTTGCTTGCGCGATTGTTTTCTTGTCTTCTTCTTCAGCACTTAAGTAAATAAGACCATCTTTCATGTCTACTTTACCATCTTCTACCTTCATGTAAGGAGTTTCAATAAAACCTAATTTATTGATTTTCGCATACACACAAAGTGAAGAAATAAGACCAATGTTTGGACCTTCAGGAGTTTCGATTGTACATAACCTACCGTAGTGAGTATAATGAACATCACGAACCTCGAAACCAGCACGTTCTCTAGATAAACCACCGGGCCCTAAAGCTGATAATCTTCTTTTGTGCGTAATTTCAGCTAGTGGATTGGTTTGATCCATAAACTGAGAAAGTTGGTTGGTACCAAAAAATGAGTTTATCACTGAAGAAAGTGTTCTTGCATTGATAAGGTCGGTTGGAGTAAATACTTCGTTATCACGAATATTCATTCTCTCACGAATGGTACGAGCCATTCTTGCTAAACCTACACCAAATTGAGAGTACAATTGTTCTCCAACAGTTCTAACCCTTCTATTACTCAAGTGATCAATATCATCAACTTCAGCTTGTGAGTTAATTAACTTGATTAAGTATTTAACGATATTAATAATATCAGCTTTACTTAAAACACGTTGATTAATATCTACATCAAGTTTTAGCTTACGGTTAAGTCTATGACGACCTACTTCACCTAAATCATAACGTTTATCCGAGAAGAATAATCTATCGATAATACCACGTGCAGTTTCCTCATCTGGTGGATCTGCATTACGTAATTGACGGTAAATGTGTTCAACCGCTTCTTTTTCAGAGTTTGAAGTATCTTTTTGAAGCGTATTGTAGATAATTGAGTAATCAAATGTGTTAGCATCATCTTTAGTTAAGATAATAGTCTTTACATCTGCTTCAAATATCAACTCTAAATGCTCGTCTTCGATAATCGTATCTCTTTCAAGAACTACTTCATTTCTATCAATAGAAACTACTTCACCAGTATCTTCATCAACGAAATCTTCTGTCCATTTTCTTAGAACTCTTGCTGCAAGTTTACGACCAACATATTTTTTAATAGTTGATTTCGTAACCTTAACTTCATCTGCAAGGTCAAAAATTTCTAGAATATCCTTATCACCGTCATACCCAATGGCTCGTAGTAATGTGGTTACCGGAAATTTTTTCTTTCTGTCAATATATGCATACATCACGTGGTTAACGTCAGTTGCAAATTCTATCCATGATCCTTTAAAAGGAATTACACGTGCAGAATACAATCGAGTTCCATTAGCGTGACGGCTTTGACCGAAAAATACACCTGGAGATCTATGTAATTGCGAAACGATAACTCTTTCTGCACCATTTATAATAAATGTACCTTTTGGAGTCATGTAAGGGATAGTACCTAAGTACACATCCTGTACAATTGTTTCGAAATCTTCATGTTCCGCATCATTACATGATAAACGTAATTTTGCTTTAAGTGGAACACTATATGTTAGACCACGATCAATACACTCATCCATTGAGTATTTTGGTGGATCTACATAATAATCTAGAAATTCTAGTAAAAATATATTTCGACTATCTGAGATAGGGAAATTTTCACTAAAAACTTTAAAAAGACCTTCCTGTTCACGGTTTTCCGCCGTGGTTTCTAATTGGAAAAAATCTTGAAATGAACCTACCTGGATATCCAGGAAGTCAGGATAATCTAATATGCTTTGCGTTGTTGCAAAAGATATCCTTTTTTCGTTACTGTTTGATGTCGGTTTAGACGTAATTGCTGTTGTTGCCAAATCTTTAGAAGTTGAAAAGTAAACAAATAGTTAGCTATATACGACATTAGACCCTACCGTAAGCAGGGTCTAAACAAGTCGTTTCAATATGTTTGAACTGTGCGTATAGCAGTATTACTTCAATTCTACTTCAGCTCCTGCTTCGTCTAATCTCTTCTTGATGTCTTCAGCTTCAGTTTTATCTACACCTTCTTTTACTGCTTTTGGTGCATTGTCAACTAATTCTTTTGCTTCTTTAAGTCCTAAACCAGTAAGTTCTTTTACTAATTTAACAACTCCTAACTTAGATGCACCTGCAGAAATAAGCATAACATCAAAACTAGTTTTCTCTTCAGCTTCTGCGCCTGCATCAGCACCGCCACCACCAGCTACCATAACAGGTGCTGCTGCAGCAGGTTCGATTCCGTGTTCGTCCTTAAGGATTGCTGCTAGTTCATTAACCTCTTTCACGGTTAAGTTTACTAATTGTTCTGCGAATGATTTTAAATCAGCCATTGTATTTAATTTTAAAGTATTTAATTTATTATTATTCTAATAGTTTGTTTTTATGCTTCTCTCTCTCCCAGAGCTTTTACTAGCCCGGAAAGTTTATTTCCACCACTTTGTAGTGCGGAAACAACGTTCTTCGCAGGAGATTGAAGCAATGCAATAATTTCTGCGATAAGTTCTTCTTTCGATTTAAGATTCACAAGCATTTCTAAGCTTTCGTCTCCTAAATAAATAGATTCTTCAATGTAAGCCGCTTTCAAAATTGGCTTAGGAAATTTCTTACGTAATTCCTTTATAACTCTTGCTGGTAAATTACCAGTGTTTGAAAACATAATGGAAGTAGGACCTTTTAAGCTATCCCACATTTCAGCAAAATCGCCATCCATGTCCATTAAAGCTCTTTTTAACAACGTGTTTTTTGCAACTCTTAATTGCACACCTTGATCAAAACATTCTCTACGAATTTTACTTACTTGCTCTACAGACAATGCTGAAGTATCTGTAAGGTAGAAGCATGCAGAACCCTTTAACTGTTCGTTAAGTGATTGTACTTCTTGTATTTTTTCTTCCTTCGTCATATTAAATTTCCTTCCTATTAAACTACTGCAAATGCTTGTCTATCTACTTTTACCGAAGGACTCATAGTACTTGATAAATAAATAGATTTGAAATAAGTACCCTTACTTGATGAAGGCTTTAATTTTGCAATTGTATTTAGTAATTCTCTTGTATTCTCTTCAATTTTCTGAGCATCGAATGATACTTTTGCTACTGAAGCGTGAATAATACCAGTTTTATCAACCTTAAAGTCGATTTTACCCGCTTTAACTTCTGTTACTGCTTTTCCAACTTCGTCAGTTACAGTACCAGACTTAGGGTTAGGCATTAGGTTTCTTGGTCCTAAAACTCGTCCTAATTTACCAATCTTACCCATTACAGATGGCTGAGCGATTACAACATCAAAATCAGTCCACCCTTTTGAGATCTTATCAATAAATTCATCCATTCCTACGTAATCAGCGCCATTGTCTTTGGCTTCTTGTTCTTTATCAGGGTTACAGAAAACTAAAACGGTTAAGTCTTTACCTGTACCATGAGGAAGAGCTACAGTACCTCTAACCATTTCGTTAGCTTTACGTGGATCTACACCTAATCGAACACTGATATCTACAGATGAATCGAATTTCGTATTAGACACTTCTTTTATCAATGCAGAAGCTTCAGCTAAGCTGTACGCTTTTTCTGCTTCTAATTTTGATAGTGCCTCTTTTCTCTTTTTTGCTATTGTTGCCAAAACTTTTTATTTACAATGTAATTGTATACACTATGCTTCCCAGGGAGCTGTGCCTTTAACTCTTATTCCCATGCTTCTTGCAGTACCTGCAACCATTCTCATTGCCGATTCTACAGAAAATGCATTTAAATCTGGCATTTTTGCTTCCGCAATTCCTTTAACTTGGTCCCATGATACTGAAGCAACTTTTTTACGGTTTGGTTCACCAGAACCACCTTTAAGTTTAGATACCTCAAGTAATTGAGAGGCAACAGGAGGTGTTTTGATAATAAAATCAAAGCTTTTATCCTTATAAACCGTAATAATTACTGGTAACACTTTACCTTGTTTCTCTTGGGTTCTTGCATTAAACTGCTTACAAAAATCCATAATATTCAATCCCTTTGCACCTAATGCTGGTCCAATCGGGGGAGCTGGATTTGCTTGTCCACCTCGCACTTGAAGTTTTACTAGAGCTTCTACTTCTTTAGCCATTACTATTCTTTTTCAACTTGCATGTAATTCAACTCAAGTGGGGTTCTTCTTCCGAAGATTTTCACCATCACTTTTAATTTCTTCTTGTCCTCATTTACCTCTTCAATGGTTCCTGTAAAGCCATTGAACGGTCCGTCCATTACTTTAATATTCTCACCAATAATAAAAGGTTCATTTGCAACATCATCAGACTCACTCATTTCATCTACTCTACCTAAAATCCTGTTTACTTCAGGAGTAGATAATGGAACGGGTTCGTTTTCAGCACCTAAAAATCCTATAACACCGTTAATAGATTTAATAACATGCTCTAATTCTTTATTAAGCTTCGCTTCAACCAACATGTATCCAGGAAATAGGTTACGTTCTTTAACTACCTTTTTTCCTTGACGAATTTGGAAAACTTTTTCCATTGGTATTAAAATTTGAGGGATTTGCTCAATAAGTCCAAGGTGATTTATTTCTGTTTCCAGATATAGTTTTACCTTTTTCTCTTGACCGCTTACCGCTCTAACTACGTACCACTTATGTTCTTTTTCCTCAACCATTTGGTTCAATTTTAAGCTACTGTTTCGTAAAAGTAGGTTACCACGGTACTTAACGTTTTATCCATAGCAAACACTACCAACGCAATCATTAAGGATGCTACCAATACTATAATGGCGCTATTTTGCAATTCGCTCCATGTAGGCCAGCTTACTTTATGTAGTAACTCGTCTGACGCATCTTTTATGTATGAACTTACTTTTTGAAACATACTATCTTTTTTTTGCACGGGTGGTAGGACTCGAACCCACAGCCAATGGTTTTGGAGACCACTACTCTACCAATTGAGCTACACCCGTAAATGTGAAAAAAGAACATCGCCTTTTAGCGATGTTCTTTTAAACCACTAATTTACTTTATGATCTCAGTAACTTGACCCGCACCAACAGTTCTACCACCTTCACGGATAGCGAAACGTAAACCTTTTTCCATAGCTACAGGAGAAATTAAGTTTACGTTAATGCTGATGTTATCACCAGGCATTACCATTTCTACGTTTTCAGGTAAGAAAATCTCACCAGTTACGTCAGTTGTTCTGAAATAGAACTGAGGTCTGTATTTGTTAAAGAAAGGAGTGTGTCTTCCACCTTCTTCTTTCGATAATACATAAACTTCAGCTTTGAATTCTAAATGAGGCTTAACAGATCCAGGAGCACATATTACCATACCTCTTCTGATATCAGTTTTTTCAATTCCTCTTAATAAAAGACCAACGTTATCGCCAGCTTCTCCTCTATCTAAGATTTTACGGAACATTTCAACACCAGTTACAGTTGATTTTAAATCAACAGCACCCATACCAATAATATCTACAGTTTCACCAGAGTTAATAATTCCTCTTTCAATACGTCCAGTTGCAACAGTACCACGACCAGTGATCGAGAATACATCTTCAACAGGCATTAAGAAAGGAAGTTCAGTTAATCTTGGAGGAATTGGAATATCAATATCCACTTTTTCCATTAACTCATCAATCTTAGCTACCCAAGCAGCATCACCGTTAAGTCCACCTAAAGCAGAACCTTGAACGATTGCGATGTTGTCTCCATCAAATTCGTAGAAGCTTAAAAGCTCACGGATTTCCATTTCAACTAGCTCTAATAATTCAGGATCATCAACCATATCCACTTTATTCATGAATACTACGATGTTTGGAACACCAACCTGACGTGCAAGAAGGATATGCTCACGAGTTTGTGGCATAGGACCATCAGTTGCAGCAACAACAAGTATAGCACCATCCATTTGAGCAGCACCAGTAACCATGTTCTTAACGTAATCCGCGTGACCTGGACAATCTACGTGTGCGTAGTGTCTTGTTGCAGTTTCATACTCAACGTGTGAAGTATTAATAGTGATACCTCTTTCTTTTTCTTCAGGAGCTGAATCGATTGAATCAAAAGATCTAGCAGTTCCACCTTGTTTTTCTGAAAGAACTTTAGTTATAGCAGCTGTTAACGTTGTTTTACCGTGGTCAACGTGGCCAATTGTACCGATGTTTAAATGCGGTTTGCTACGGTCGAATTTTTCTTTAGCCATTTTTGTAAATGTTAGTTGTTGTTTAAAATTAGTTAGTTATACTTTTTATTTATTCTTTAATGTTTTACTCTATCCTGAGCCAATGAGGGGAATTGAACCCCTGACCTCTTCCTTACCAAGGAAACGCTCTACCCCTGAGCTACATCGGCTAACAGCACGATATCCTCAGACAATGTCCGAGCTTCAACGGCTTAGACCACCAAATAGTTGCCTATTTTAGATGGTTAAGGATCTCACTCTGATTTAAACTATTAAGGGTTAACCTAATAGTTTAAACGTTTATTATTACTCAAACCCAAGGGCAAAAGTAAGAGCGGGAGACGAGATTCGAACTCGCGACCCTCAGCTTGGAAGGCTGATGCTCTACCAACTGAGCTACTCCCGCTTGTTTTCATGTTCGCACATGAAAATATTTTTACGTGGGGGAAGAAGGATTCGAACCTTCGAAGGCGAAGCCAACAGATTTACAGTCTGCCCCATTTGACCGCTCTGGTATTCCCCCAATCCCCTTGCATCTAGTGCAAGATGAGCCTCCTATCGGAGTCGAACCAATGACCTACTGATTACAAGTCAGTTGCTCTACCAGCTGAGCTAAGGAGGCTTAAAATATCTTTAATTATATGATGTAAATAACTGATCTGTTACGCGCATACTTGTTGCACTGAACAAACTCCTTCTCTGAAAAGGACTGCAAAGGTATAAATTTTGCAGTTCGAAAAAAAACTATTATTCATTTTTTTTCGAGGTACGTAACAATTATTTTTTGAGACTTTCGTCCCGGAAGCACGACAAAAGTAAAAAACCCATAAGAATTGTGCAACTCTTATGGGTTTTAATGTGAAAATAAATTTCTAAACGTCTGTCCTCGCTAGTTTTTCTTTGCGTTTAACAACTTGTTTCTTAACTGAATCAACCGATAATGTAATGGCTTCTTCGAATGTTTTACACTGGTGTTTTGAGAATATTTGATTCCCTGGCACATTAATAATTAATTCCGCAATCTTATTGCTTTCATTAACAGCATTATCTAATTTTAAATAGACTTCACCATCTATAATCCTGTCGAAAAACTTATCCAACTTGTCTACTTTCTCTTGAATAAACTCTAAAAGCTTAACGTCTGCGTCAAAATGTATGGATTGAACTTGTATTTTCATATGATTGTGTTCTAAATTTTAAGCTCTTGGGTGAGCTTGTTTATAAACTGATTTTAATTTCTCTACCGAGTTATGTGTGTAAACTTGGGTGGCTGCTAAACTCGCATGTCCTAATAACTCTTTAATTGCATTTAAATCGGCTCCTTTGTTGAGCAAATGTGTTGCAAATGTGTGCCTTAGCACATGTGGACTTTTCTTTGTCACCGTTGTTATTACTTGAAGGTATCTATTAACAACGCGATAAACAAGTTTTGGGTATGTCTTTTTTCCTTTTTTACTTATAACAAACCAAAGGTCCATTGTATGCCCATTAGTGTCAAATTCGCTATCTTTTATCTTTTCATAATTTACAATTGTATTCATTAACTCTGTGTGAATTGGTATGATTCGCTCTTTGCTCCTTTTACCTAATACCTTTACCACACTTGCACTTTTATCTATATCATTTGGCTTAATGTTTATTAATTCTGATAATCGAATTCCAGTACCATAAAGAAACTCCATAATCACTCGGTCTCTCCATCCTTCAAAAGTGTCTTCAAATAAATCACCTTCAATAAGCTGGTCAACCTCTTTTTCATCTATAAAAACTGGCAAGCTTTTTTTCACCTTCGGACTCACCACTTTTGCTGTAGGGTTATTTTCAATCTTGTTATTCCTTCTTAAGTAGTTGTAAAAAGATTTAATAGTTGAGATTTTTCGATTAACAGTGCGGGCTGAGTTATCGTCTTCTATAAGCTGAACGATGTATGAACGGATTACTTGGTGATTCACATCGCTTGGGGTTTTACATTCAAAATGCTCATCCGCATAAGCGAAAAATTGCTCTAAGTCCGACTTATAAGCCGTACTTGTGTGCTTAGAATAGCGTTTTTCTAATTCAATGTAGTTTAGAAACCCTTTTAGTTCGTTCATTAATATAAAGATAAGGATTAATTAGTCCAAAGTTTAAAGTCCAAAGTCCAAAGCTTTTTTAAAATTAGTTGAAAATTAATACTTTGAATTAAAAGTGAAGGAGTGCTTGGGAGTGAATTAAACTTGAAAACTTTTCAATGAATTTATATTCCTCTCTAATTCGTGAAGCCCCTTTTTTAACACAAAGGGCTCGGAGGACACAGAGGAATTTCCTAAAGTATAGAGCAAAAAAAAGGAGTAATAACCCTTGGCTATACTCCTCTCTGTATTTTTTTGAGAAAAAGACCTTATAGATCTAATCCTTCGCGCAATGTTTGTTTATAAATTGCTTTTTTGACTTCAGTTCGTCTGGTAATAGAAGGCTTTTCGAATTGCTTTCGTCTACGTAATTCACGCATTACACCAGTTTTCTCGTACTTCTTCTTAAAACGCTTTAGTGCGCGATCAATACTTTCGTTGTCTTTGACGTTAATTTCTATCATAAGATACCTCCTTTCGAGTTGCAAAGATAGGGAAATTTTGATATAAACGGAATGATTAAGGGAAAAGATTAATTAATTGTTCAAAGTAGAAAGTTAATTTATTTCAACTTTAATACTTTTAACTTAATCCTTGCCAACGGCATTATTAATCCACTTTTTTTAAGGAATACAGAATTAGAAGAAACCGCTCCTCCCTAGACTGTCATTTCGAACGGAGTGTAACGAAGAGAGAAATCTTCCTTAAGGTGGGCAACAGTTTTATTTAAAAACTGGTGCTTTAAAACTACACGAAGATTGATTTAAGTGGGCCTAATGGCAACACATCGCTTTTAAGTTAATGGGAAAACTGAAGGTAGATTTCTACCTACTTCCCCGACGCCTAGCGGGTCGGGGCTTTAGGTCTAATTGAAATTTTGATCGCAATATAAATCCAAGTCGAAAAGACCCAGAAGAGGGTTTTGGGCTACAAAAATTCAAGTCATCCTAAATAAATATGTGATAAAAATTAGTTGGATTGTGCTGTTTTTGATAGAACTAAGCGCAAATATTAGAAGGTTTAAGCTTTAACCTATTTTGTTTTTTAAGCCAGTCACAAACTGGCAAAACAATACTTCAAAGCCAAATCAGAATTCAACAAATAAAAGAGAAATGAAAAAACAGACACTTTAAACTCTATTTTTTGTAATTTTAAAAAATGAAATACCTTGTTACTACTCTTTTAGTTGTCTCATTTCTATTTTACTCTTGTAAAAAAGATGAATTGAGAAAAACCGTTGCTATTAAACAGTACGGCTCAACAGTTTTAAACTTTAGTTCGCAATTTTCTGAAACAAATTGGTCTGCTGAACAACTTTTAGATACCCCAAACAGTTACCCTTCTTATGGAGATATTTCTACCGCTTGGTCGTTTGCCAGACCAGATAGTATGAGAGAATTTATTGAAATTGGGTTTAAAACCTCCCAATTTGTTGCAGAAATTGAGATTTATGAAACTTTTAATCCTGGAGCTATTGATAGTGTTTTTCTAAGAAATGAAAATGACAAAAAGTGGTTGTTGGTATGGAGTGGAACTGCAACTGAACAGACAGATACTAGTAGGATTTTTACTATAGCATTAAAACAAACTACTTACTTTGTAGATGCATTAAGAATTACCATGGACAGTGAAAATGTTGAGGGGTATAA
>JBLIDK010000021.1:0-33336 GCA_047632595.1 Sphingobacteriales bacterium | reverse complement strand
GCATATCCATCGACTGTACTTTGTCAATCATTGCTTTGGTCAAAGATAAGGAGGAAGCAGCAGTTTCTTTGCATAGCTTATCTGCCAATTTTGCTACTTCTATTTCTATGTTATCTTTTGTAGATATACCAGAAATTAAGCCAATTGCTAAAGCTTGTTCAGCACCTATTAATTCTCCGGTTAATAACAACTGTTTTGCCTTAGTTTCACCAATTTTACGAATTAAAAAACCCATTACAATTGCGGGTATAAAGCCTATTTTAACCTCGGTATAACCAAATTTAGCTTCCGGTACAGAATACGTAAAATCACAAACAGTTGCTAAACCACAACCACCAGCAATTGCATGCCCCTCTACTTGGGCTATTACAACCTTCTTTAAAAAGTAAATAGTACTAAATAAGGACTTTAAATTATTTGAATCTTCAAGGTTTTCTTCAAAAGTATTAGTTTGTAGTTTTTTCAGATAAGCCAAGTCTGCTCCAGCACTAAAAACATCTCCCTTTGCTTTTAATACTACAATCTTTACATTTTCATCTTCTTCAAGATTTTTAAAAGCCTCACAAAGCTCCTTAACAAATTCGCCATTTAATGCGTTTCGTTTTTCAGGTCTATTTAAATAAATAGTTCCTATACGATCTTTAATTGTTATACCAATGTATTGTTGTTTGATTTTCACTTTAGTTTAATTGTTGCACATAAGCCCCTTTAGAATAGGTGTTATGTGTGTTTAAGTCCAATTTTGAACACAATTGCTCAATCTTTTCTGCAAAGTAATAATTATTAGAGCCATCTATAACCACAAGGTTGAATTTAATTGCTTTTTTTAATGCAATAAGGTCTAATTTACTGTTATTCCTAATTAAAACCACTTCGCTATTTAAAATTGAATCAGGTAAAATATCCAAATCATTATTAATAACAGTAAAAATGCTGCCTTCAATACTAAGTTGCGTCACAGACTTTTCTACATCTAAATTGTGATTTTGGATATTTTTTATGCCCATATTTTGCCATAATGGCTCCACTCCGTATGCAAGTTTATCTTGTTCAACATTGGTATAAAATATAGCATTTGGACCATTTATAACATTGATGGCAGAGCCATTTTCTAAAGAATGAATTACTAAGGTTTGTGACACTTTATTAGACCAATTTAATGCTGTTTGGATTATTAGGAAAGTTACAACACTAGCCATAATTAAGATGAAACGACGTGCGGTAAACTTATAAACTAAAATAGCCCCAATTGTTATAATTATATACAAAAATAATAGGGTGGTAATGTCAATATTCAATTGATTTATAGATGTTAATGGTAAGTTTTCAAGCAATTGTAAAGAATTTTTAAGAGCACCTAAAACAAAGGATAATATTTTTCCTAATAGCGTTGCTATAACTTCAATGGGACTAAAAACCAGCAAGGCAATTCCAGTAAAAAGTGAAATCATAGCAACAGGAATAACTACTAAATTTGCTAATAAAAAATAGGTTGGAAATTGATGAAAATAATACAATCCTAATGGAAAAGTAGCAATTTGAGCAGCAATTGAAACAGCAGTAAGTTGCCATATTTTATCTAAAATTATATTGTTTGGTTTCCAAAAGTTGGCAATTGGTGGTTGCAATGTTATTATGCCCAAAACGGCTAAGTAGGATAATTGAAATCCTACTTCAAACAACAAAAAGGGGTTAATTAAAAGAAGTAAAAAAGCAGAAGCTGCTAAAAGGTTATAAGTATTGCTTTGTTTATTAAAAGCATCTCCCAAAGCAAAAAAAGAGAACATGGTTGCAGCCCTGCAAACTGAAGGACTTAATCCCGTAATTAAAGCATAAAACCAAATACCTAAAAGCACAATAATGACTTTCAATATTTTTGTTTTGGAGCTATAATTTAGAAAGAAAAATACCTGAGAAAGGATTAGAAAAACAAAGCCAACATGTAAACCCGATACTGCTAAAACATGCATTGCCCCAACATTTCCATATACTGTTTGTGTTTCATCGTCAATGAATTTTTTATCTCCCAAAACCAAAGCAGAAGCAACTCCAAACTCCTTGGGTTCATTCACATATTTAGAAAGTATTGTACTAAGCTTATTCTGTAAATTATTTGAAAAAGCTAAAATATTAAAGCCTCCTTTTTCAACTTTATAAACAGATTCATAAAACTTTAAATAAGTCTGATGATGAATTTGCTTATTATGTAAATACGATTGATAATTGAATTCGAAGGGGTTCTGAGGACCTTTAACTTTGTTTATTCTTGCTTTTAGTACAACCCTATCCCCTGCTTTCAGATCATCTTGAATTGTATCAGAATAAATTAGCAGCTTCCCTCGGGTTGAGTACCAGTTGCTATCTTGATTAGCCTTAGTTACTTCTACTAACCACTTATACGATTTTTTTCTTTTTTCTGGAGAAGCTAAAATTGTTACTTCAAGGTTGTTGTAAGAATCGTTTTTTAATACTTGTGAATAATGTTTTTTTGCATAGATATCACTATTCAAATAAACCAAAGAATAAGAAACAAGAAGTAAAAATATGGTAATTACACCTCCATTGAGTGATTTAAAACTAAATCGCTTATTAAATTGAAGAATAAGAAGACAAGTAATGCAGCAAATACTGCTGAGAATGAAATAAGTAAAAAGTGACTCTGAAATGCTGGGGTAAAGTGAAAGTATCTTTGCACTAATAAAAATCCCAATAATCAAGGTCAAAACTAATCTTACAAATGGTGTTTTTTGAAAAGGATGCAATTAATTATATTTACTAGTCCGGTGCAAGCGTATAGGTCATTGTTAGCGAATAACTACCAGATGGTTTATTAAAAAAGTCTAATCCACCTATTGCTCTAAATTTGACATCTAATAAAACGGGACTATTTATTGGTCCAATATAAGTATTAGGTGCTGCGTCCACTATTAATTGGTCAGAAACAGTTAAAAAACGTTCAGGTTGTTGTAAGCCAATTGGAGTTGTTACATCCACTCCAATATTGTTTTGAGAAATTTGATTTGGACCAAAAGTAAGTGGACCATTAGCCCTAACACTTACTTGCCAAGTAACATCAGAAGAGACTTGGATTGCCCCAGAGATGATTACATAATTTCCATTAAGGTAATGAGTTGGTAAAAGCATAGGAATACTGATGTTATTGTTAATAACAATAACTGATTGAACCTGAGCATCAGCGAGGTTACAAAATAAAGTCAACAATATTACTGAAACTATTTTCATAATAAAAAAACCACGAATTGAATGTACTCAATTCGTGGTTAACATAGTTAATTATTATTACTTATTTAATCAACTGTCACTGTAAATGTGTAGGTATTGACATACGCTCCTGCTGGTTGTCCAATAAATAGAACTCCTCCTGATGCTCCGTAGATAGCGCCTAATGCTAAAGCTACTCCACCCGGAACTTCATCTAACAATTGTTGATCTGATGTTGTCATTGCAACCTCACCAGTGTTAGTACCACCGGCATTTCCTGTAACCTCCATTGTGAATTGATTAATAGCAATGTTATTTGTTAAGAAGCTGAAGTTTATATTTGCTGCTTTAACTGCTAAATCCCATGTTTGGGTTGAAGATACTGTAATAGCTGCTGGAATTGCTGTTGAATTACCATTGTTGTAATGATCTGCTGTAGTCATTGGAATGGATGCTGAAGGAAGAACAACTATTACAATAACGTCGGTTAGTGTCGTGGTAACAATGGCGTCTCCTGTTGATTGTGCGAATGAAGCGTTTAAGAACATGACTAAAACAACAAAAAGGGTTAGTGTTTTTTTCATGGCTAAAATATTTAAGTTTAAATAATTGATTGGTTACTTAACTAAACGAGTTGGTTGGGAATAAAGTTACGCTATCTTTGGTGAATGACATTAATCTGACAAATAAATAGGAAGCTAGGAGTTGAAACACCTTATCATTACTAGGTTTGCAACTTGTTACTTGATGTGAAATTATTTGGATTAAAGTAAAGAAAATGTTTAGCTACAAATCCAGTATTAGCAAAAGCAAATATCAATTATAAAATAAAAAGTACCACTTTTACAGTATCGGTTCATCCAATATTATATTTTTTAGTCTACAGTTACTGTGAATGTATAGGTGTTAATATAAGCACCTGCTGCTTGATCAATAAAAGCCGCGCCTCCTGATGCTCCGTAGATAGCACCTAATGCTAAAGCTACTCCACCCGGAACTTCATCTAATAATTGTTGATCTGATGTTGACATTGCAACCTCACCAGTGTTAGTACCACCCGCGTTTCCTGTAACCTCCATTGTGAACTGGTTAATAGCAATGTTATTTGTTAAGAAGCTGAAGTTTATATTTGCTGCTTTAACTGCTAAATCCCATGTTTGGTTTGATGTAACAATTACTGCTGCTGGAATTGTGGTTGAATTACCATTATTATAGTGATCGGCAGTTGCCATTGGAATTGCTGCTACTGGTACTACTACTACGACTATTACGTCAGTTAATGTAGTTGTTACGATTGCATCTCCTGTATTTTGTGCGTTTGAAGCGCTTAAGAACATTGCGAAAGCTGCTACTAGTGTTATAATCTTTTTCATATTAAGTAAATAAACTGTGGAGCGTATGGAAGTGTTTACGCCAACTTTTTAAAAAAGTTACAATTATTTTATAACGAACTCTGTTTCTGCAGCTACAATATCATATTCCATGCCATAATCTATGATTGCAAGCAGTGAATACTCTCCTGCAGGTAGGTTTGGAAGGTCAATATTAGCTACTCGCATTGCCAAAGGAAGTATAGATATCCCCTTCTCTTCAATATCAAACTCTTGCCCATTACTCAAATTAACTAATTCAAAGTTTACTCTGGCATCGGCCATGGTTTGTTCAGTATTCTTTACTTTAAGAAATACTTTCTTTCCATCAATGACTTTAAAATTTAATATATCAACGTTTTTATAACTTAAAGTTGGAGGCGCTTGATATAACAAAACTCCAATTCGGTATTTAACATTGATTTTTGATTGCAAATTGCTGGCATTTTCCCCAGGGACAACCTCTTGTGTTGGTTCAATAAATAGAATCGCCCATTTTACAGCCTCTTCAGTTCCTGATGGCCGCTTCATAATCAAATCTATTTGCTTACTTTCTCCTGGGTTTAATTCTACCAAATTCTCTGAAAGAGTTATCCAATTAGCACAAGAGGAAGATAAGGTATTTCCTGAATAGTATATCTTCTGTCCTAAACTATCTCTTGTCCAATCTCCTATAGAAATATTATACTTTTCTCTAAAATTTCCATTGTTGGATAATGTTATTTTCTGTGTTTTAGAAGAACCTGGGGTTAAATCAAAGAAAATCTTTGTCGGAGACACAGATGCTCCCTGCCCTACTACTTCAAAAAATGAAATAAAAACAAGTGTAATTGCTATTGCGATATTAACTACTGATTTCATATATCTTAAATTCTGTTTTTCCCTAAAGGATTAATTTGCTTGTATCAAATTACAACATTTTCTGTTTATTGAAGCAATTTCAAAACATTATTACTAAAATCACTTCGATTTTTTTACAAATTTGGTTAGTATAACAACCGATTGCCCCTCAACTTTACCTTCTATATGTTCAGGATTATCGGCTACTAAAGAAATTCTCCGAACTGCAGTGCCTCTTTTTGCAGTTAAACTAGAACCTTTAACATCTAAACTCTTTATCAGTATAACAGTATCTCCAGCTTCTAAAGCAACTCCATTACTATCCACATGTCCCAACCCTACCAATGCAACACCTTTATTTGCCCATTCTAAGATGTCCTCTTCTATGTACATCATGTCAAGTAAATCTTGAGTCCAGCTCTCTCCGCTCATCTTTTTAAGTATCCTATAAGATTGAACTTTAACCACTTCGACTTCACTCCAAATAGTATCGTTTAAAAAACGCCAATGATTTACTTCAATTTCTTCTGTTCCTTCAATCTGGGCATTACATTTGTTACAAAGCACTATTTCATCCTCAAACGAATTAAAATGAGCCGGACTAACTTCAAAAGCACTTATTTCATCTTCTGATCCACATAATTCACATTTGTTACTACTGCGCTTTATTAACTCTTTACTTAGTTTCCTCATTGTTATATAACTATCTATTGTGTTTGTCTAATAACTTAAGTAAGACTTCAAAATCTTTAGGATAAGGGGCTATAAATTCAACTTCCTTACCCTCCCATTCGAATTTTAAGGCATATGCATGTAATGCAAAACGCTGTATAATTGGATATTCTTCGTGGTTTTTACCTGCGCTGTATTTTCTTTTATAGTTTGAAAGCATTGGAAACTTACCACCATAAGCCTCATCTCCGGTAATTGCAGCACTTTTTGTAGACAAGTGAATTCTAATTTGATGCATTCTTCCTGTTAATGGAACACATTCTAATAAGCTATGGTTTCTAAATACATCTAGTGTATTAAAAGTAGTAACTGATCTTTTCCCTTTTGACCTATCTATAACAACCTTACCTCTACTCCCAACATATATAGCTTGATCTACTACTTCATCGTCAAATCTATGTGGTCCGTCAGTTATTGCATGGTATATTTTATGCATCTTTCGTTTCTCGAATAACAACGAAACTGCTTTATACGATTCATCATTTTTAGCCAAAAGAACAATACCAGATGTTTCTTTATCTATTCTATGGCATAAACGAGCCTCTGAATTATACCCCTTAGCCATTTCTAAAAGATTTCGAAGCTCTGCCCTATCTTCTAAACAAGAAAGGAAGGGTGGCTTATTTACAACAAGTAAATTCTCATCTTCAAATAAGATAAGGTTCTCAAATCTTGGTATTTTTATATTTTTTTTATCCATTAGATCTTATTGCATCAACTGGGTTCATTCTCGAAGCTTGTAATGCTGGAAGTATTCCAGAGAAAACCCCAATTAAAGTTGAAATCAAAAGCCCTGTTATTATATTTCCTATAGTCAGAATTATTGTAAGGCTTTCCATATTGGCTGAAACTACAACACCTATAATATAAACCAACAATATCCCAGTTAATCCACCAATCAAGGATAAGAGAATCGCTTCAAATAAAAATTGAAACAAAATAAAGTAACTTTTTGCTCCTAATGATTTTTGTATTCCTATTAAACTCGTTCGCTCTTTAACAGAAACAAACATGATATTGGCAACCCCAATTCCTCCTACAAAAACTGAAAATGCCCCAATAATTGCACCTACTATTCCTATAAAATCAAACAAACCTTCTAATTGATTATTAATTATGCTAGTCTTATTTAATGCAAAATTATTATCGTCTTTAGGTTTTAGTCTTCTTAACGAGCGCATAATTCCGGTCAATTCATATTGACTTTCACTTAGCAATTCTTCACTTAGTGATTTCACCATGATACTTGGATTGTGTCTTTCTACTCGTTTATTGACAATGTTTCTAGCGAAGTTGTATGAAATAACCGCATTGTTGTCCATGCTGGTGTTAATAATACTTTCACCTTCAAGCTTCATCACTCCTATTACAGTTAATTTCCTGTCAAGTAAATCAACCTTTTTACCAACTGCAGACTTGTTCCCAAATAACGCTTTCGCTAAATCGTATCCTAATATCACCGAAGGAGTTCCTCTATCCATTTCTGAATCTGAGAAAAATCTACCCTCCTCAAACACAAATACACGACATTCATCATATTCTCTAGTTACGGCAAAAGCTGTAATTTCTTGAACACTATTACTTTCATACTTGGCTGTTTTATTCCCAATAAACAAAACAAATGCCACCGCAGCAGCACTTGATACTCGATCTTTTACTTGCTTATATTCTAAATAAGAGGGGTTTGGTCTTCCTAAATACCTCCACCATTGGTATTCATCACCTTCTTCAGGTCCCCAAGGCCATTTTTGTACATAAATTATGTCATTTCCTAAAGAAGCAACATTAGATTTTATACTTCTCTCTAACGAGTCTATTGTTGTAAAAACACTAATTATGATAAAAATTCCGATTGTAATTCCTAATAGAGATAAAAATGACCTTAAGCGATTGGCTCTCAGCGAATTTATTGCAAAGCGTAAACTTTCTAGTACTTGTTTTATTGTTTGAAACATAAGATTTGTGCTACAAATGTGGGAATACAAATACAATAAAGGAAATAAGTATTGTTATATAGTCGCGATTTGGTAACTTCGCGTCAATTTTCTACAGTAGATTATAGGTATTTAAGTCTACAAATCGCTGTATTTACACTTTAAAAACGAGTAATATTTTGATGGAAGTATATAGAATGAAGTTGTCGCAGTTTAAAATGGAATTGCCTTCTGAACTAGTTGCAATGAAACCTGCAGATAATAGAGATGAGTCTCGTTTAATGGTTATTCATAAAGACAGCGGCAAAATCGAGCACAAAGTATTTAAAGATGTGATTGATTATTTCGATGCTGGTGATACTATGGTTGTGAATAACACCAAGGTTTTTCCTGCAAGGATGATAGGAAATAAGGAAAAAACAGGTGCTAAAATTGAAGTATTCTTATTAAGAGAACTTAACAAAGAGATGCGCCTTTGGGATGTATTAGTAGATCCTGCTAGAAAAATTAGAGTTGGAAATAAACTTTATTTCGGTGATGATGATTTATTAATCGCAGAAGTTGTTGACAATACTACAAGTAGAGGTAGAACAATTCGTTTTCTTTTTGATGGTGATGATGAAGAATTTAGAAATGTAGTAAAGTCGTTAGGGCAAACTCCATTACCTAAATACATTAACAGAGAAGCTACTGAAGAAGATGCTGAAAGGTACCAAACTGTTTTTGCTCAACACGAAGGAGCAGTAGCTGCACCCACTGCAGGATTACACTTTAGCAAAGGACTAGTTAAAAGATTAGAATTAAAAGGATTAGATTTCGCTGAAATCACTCTTCACATTGGTTTAGGAACTTTTAGACCTGTTGAAGTTGAAGATTTAACGAAACATAAAATGGATTCTGAAAGTTTCCATGTTTCTCCTGAAAGTTGTGACATTGTTAACAATGCACTTAACAAAAAGAAGAGAATTTGCGGAGTTGGTACAACATCTATGAGAGCAATGGAGTCTGCTGTTTCGGCAAATCAAATGTTAAAGCCAGTAGAAGAGTGGACAAGTAAATTTATTTTCCCTCCGTATGACTTTAAAATTGCCAATGCAATGATTACTAATTTCCATATGCCTGAAAGCACCTTACTTATGATGGTTGCAGCTTTTGGAGGGTATGAGCTAATTATGGACGCTTACCAACAAGCAATTAAAGAAAAATACAAATTCTATAGCTATGGTGATGCCATGTTAATTATCTAGAATTTCAATTATTCACATTAAAAACTCCTTAGATTCAACATTTAAGGAGTTTTTTTTTTACTTTAATACCAATGAAGAAATTTGCAATTATTGTTGCCGCAGGCACAGGGAGTAGATTTGAAAGTGCACTACCTAAGCAATTTCATCCAATACTAGATAAACCAATGCTTATGTATTCTATTGAAGCATTTGCTTTAGCAGATCCTGCAATCAAAATTATCTTGGTATTAAATCAGAACCACATTGAGTTTTGGAAGAATATCTGCAAGGAACATCAGTTTAATGTTCGACATAGCGTTGTTTTAGGTGGTTCAACTAGAATTGAAAGTGTGAAAAACGGACTTTCTCAAGTTGATGTTAACTCTTTAGTTGCAGTTCATGATGGTGCTAGACCATTAATAACGACTAAACTTATTAATGAATGTTTTGAAGCGACCTTAATAAAAGGGAACGCTGTTGTTGCAATTAAGTGTAAAGACTCTTTAAGAAAAACAGAACAATCAGGTAGTGTTGCAGTAAATAGGTCAGAATACTCGCTTATACAGACGCCACAGTGTTTTAAAAGCAATATTCTACTCAATGCCTATGAGCAAACAATCAACAATGATGGTTTTACAGATGATGCAAGTATTGCAGAATCTTTTGGCGAGGAAATTAATTTAATTCAAGGAGATGAGCTAAATATTAAAGTAACGCACCCTTCGGATCTACTATATGCAGAAAGCGCATTACTTTATCGATCAAAAATCTAATTAATATTCATCTTCATTGAATAGAAAATCCTCTTTTGTGGGATAATCAGGCCAAATTTCTTCTATAGATTCATATGGATCCCCATCATCTTCTAATGCTTGAAGGTTTTCAACAACCTCCATTGGCGCTCCACTACGAATGCTAAAATCAATTAACTCATCTTTCGTTGCTGGCCATGGTGCATCTTCTAAATGCGATGCTAATTCTAAAGTCCAATACATATTCTCGGTTCTTTTCTGTTCTTTGTTGAACTGTAATTAATTAAAAAAGTTTCATTTTTTCTCAAAAAATCTACTAATCCTTAAATTGTTCGCAAAAGTATAATTATTTACATAACAACAAACACAATTTTGTATTATGTTCATAAAATTATGAACATTTTTTTTATTAATCCATTTTAGGGATCCATTTATACTCTTCAATATTGTTCTTAAATCCGATATATCGAGCTAAAACGAACAAATAATCCGATAACCTATTTAAATACCTAACCACAATTTCATTCAATTCAATTTCCTCTCCTAGTCGCACACAGAATCTTTCTGCCCTTCTACAAACGCATCTTGCAAGGTGGCAATGTGAAACTGCCACATGTCCACCTGGAAGAATAAAATGTTTGAGTTCAGGCATATCTTCATTCATGCTATCCATTAAAAACTCCAATGCCCCAATGTCTTCTTCTCGAACAGTTGGCAAGTTCATTTTAGATTTTGAAGCATCAGTAGCTAATATAGATCCAATGGTAAATAGTCTATCTTGAATTACATGAAGTTCGTTTTGAAAGTCATTACTCTCTTTATTGTCTCTAATAAGTCCAATAAAAGCATTTAACTCATCAACCGTTCCATAAGTTTCTATACGTAAATCTCCTTTGGAAACACGGGTTCCTCCTATCAATCCAGTTTTTCCTTTATCACCTGTTTTGGTATATATTTTCATTCTTTTTGAGTTATAGTGGGTTTTAAAACTTGAAGCTATAACTTTACATCCATAATGGAACAAATTTCTTCCTTTGGAAATATAATAATATTTGGATTTATTGGCGTCGCCTTTATTTTTGGAGGCTATATAGCCTCTTTATTCTTGCGTAAAGATAGGCCTAACCCAATTAAGAATTCAACTTATGAGTGTGGTGAAATTCCAGTTAATGATAGTTGGAGCAGTTTCAACCCTCGTTTTTACACTTTAGCGATCTTATTTCTACTTTTTGAAGTAGAATTGTTGTTTTTATTTCCATGGGCTACCGTTTTTAGTTCACCAGAAATCACCGCTTCCTTTAGTCAATGGGGAATAATTGGCCTAGTCGAAATGTTTATTTTTCTTTCCATTTTAATTGTTGGGCTTATCTATGCTTGGAAAAATGGTGACCTTAGTTGGGTAAAGCCAATTGAACGTTTTGCTTTCAACAACTCTTCTTCAATTGAATCTAAGTACCTTCTGTTTAACAATAAAAAGCATGCTTTAGCCACTTTTGAGATTAGAAAAGAAGAGAAAATTAAGCCAACGGTTGTTTCAAAAGCCCCAACTGGAATAAAAAGACCTATGCCCAAAGCAATTATACCAAAAATTTCAAAAAATGAGCCACCAAAAGGACGGTAGTAACGACGTATTATTTGCCAAACTAGACGACTTGTTAAATTGGGCTCAAGCCAAAAGCATGTGGCCTATGACCTTTGGTTTGGCATGTTGTGCAATAGAAATGATGGGTTCGATGGCTAGCACCTATGATTTAGACCGTTTTGGAGTGTTTCCAAGGCCTACGCCTCGTCAAAGCGATGTTATGCTGATTTCAGGTACTGTGACCTTTAAAATGGCTGATAGGATTAAAATATTATACGAACAAATGGCAGAACCCCGATACGTTATAAGTATGGGCAGTTGTGCAAATTGTGGTGGCCCCTACTGGGAACATGGTTACCATGTAGTAAAGGGGGTAGATAAAATTATTCCTGTAGATGTATACGTTCCTGGATGCCCTCCCAGGCCTGAAGCACTTATTGGTGCTATTCTAAAGCTTCAAGACAAAATTCAAGGCAAAAAGGCTTAACTAAGCAAGCCTAAAGGACTATCCTCGTCTTCCTCTTCAGTCTCAATCTTATTTCCTGATGCTATTAAAGCTATCATCATAATAATACTAGATGCTAATATTATTACTAGTAGAATTCCAGAATCAAATTTGCTTACGTGATATTCTGCAGGAATTGAAAAGAATAGTAGAATTGTAATTAACCCACGTGGAGCAATGTACAATTCAGGGAAAATTCTAGACTTCAATACCATTCTCAAGTTTAAGTATCGAATCAAGTACATAGATAAGATAACCAATAAACTTATCTCATAAATTATATAGTTATCCAATGTTTCTAAAGCAATCGACATTCCAAAAATAACAAAGAAGAAGGTTCGTACAACAAAAGCTGTTTCACCAGTCATGAACTTAAAATCTTGTAAAATTCTTAGTAAGAAGCGCTTTTTAATAAAACGTTTAAGCTTTCCTTTTATGAAAATCTCATGATTATTTAAAACCAATCCGAAAATAAGAATAAAAATTAATGAGCTTAAGTGCATTAACTTACCAATGCTGTATATCAATAAAAGTATTGCAAAACTTAAAAAGAGCTTTAACCTTGTAGTTATACGTTGAAGCACCCAAATTAATGCAAGAGATAAAATAAATGCGCAGATTATTGTGAGCAAAATGTTCCCAAATAAATTAAAAGACATTTGGTAGGCATTGCTAGGCTTATTTCCATCAATTAAAAAATAGAACATAATAATACCAAGTATATCTGAAAAAGTTGATTCATAAATCATGAACTCCTTTTTCTCTGGTATTAAATTCCCTACGCTTGGTATTGTAATTGCACTACTCATTATGGAAATAGGTACAGCGTAGATTAATGCATTGTAGTATGGTATACCAAGACTATTGTAAATAAAGAATGCACATACAAAGGAGGTTACGAGCAGTAGCACCAATGCAACAAAAAATGATTTGAGTATGAGTGGAAGTTTGCTTCGTTCAAGCTTTAAATCGAGTGCCGCTTCAAGAACAATTAATATTAGTCCCACAATTCCTAGAATCTCTAAAATAGGAAACAAATCAATGTTCACAAAGCCCATTGCCTTCATTCCTTGATTTATACCTAAACCTGTAAAAATCAACAGTAAAACACTAGGTATATTCGTCCGTTTTCCAATTACATTAAATAAATACGAAAGAATAATTATTGCAGATGCTCCTATTATGAGCGTATATGAATCTAAGTTTCCCATTAATGAGCTAAAATTAACATAAAAAAACCGTCCAAACTAAATTGGACGGTTTAGTATTTCAATTATTAACTGTTATTTAATTTAGGGTAGGGTCTTCAGGAAAATTCGAGATAATTTTAAAATCATTCCCCATATCAGATAGTACTTTATTCCATAATTTTTCTGATGCAACGTTGAAAAGATAATTATCTTGAAATTTGGTTACAATCCATGAATTATCTTTTACTTCTGAAGTTAACTGCCCTTCTGTCCATCCTGAATAACCAATAAAAAATCTAATATCTTCTTTTTCAACTTTGTTCTGTTTTATATATTCTTTCAGTAATTCTAAATCACCTCCCCAATATATACCAGGGCTCAATTCAACACTACCTTCCTTAATTGCCTCAATTTTATGAATAAAATGTAGCGTATCTAATTGAACCGGACCACCTAAATAAACATGGGTGTCTAAAGACCCCAATTCTTCAATGATTGATCCTAAAGAAGTTTTCAATGGTTTATTCATTATAAATCCTACAGATCCATGCTCATCATGTTCTGTTAAATAAATAACTGTTCTTTTAAAATTTGGATCAACTAAAAAGGGTTCAGAAATTAATAATTTTCCTGCCTTAGGTGGTTGAGTAATAATTTTCATAGCTAACAATATTGTCTCCCTAAATTAACGTAATTCTAATTATAAAGTTCTAGAACTTTTACTAAGACAAACCTAATTATTGATCATTAGCAACCTTGAAACAATTCTAATAATCAGTAATATTAGGATGATTGAAACAAATCAGTCTTAACCAGTCCTTTTTACTTATTACAATGTAATGACCAAAAAAAAAGGAGGCTTGTTTAGTACAAGTCTCCTTTCTAGTAATGAGTTGATTTTCTTATTTTACTAATGATATCACTTTAAATGAATCATTTTGTTGAATTTTTAAGAAGTAATAACCTGACTTAGTATTTTCTAATCCGTCTATTGCATAAACAGTTTTTCCAGCTTGTGAAACTTGAACTGACTTGTTTACAACATCTTGCCCTAAAGCATTTACAAGAGTTATTGTCATTTCTCCTAGTTCTTCACTACTAACTTCAACTTTAATTTCAGAAGTGAATGGAATTGGAAATGCTTTTACACCAATTGATGTAGTAGCGTATCTGTCATTTATTCCGGTTGAGAATGCCTTACACACTCCAGTACCACTTTCTTCAGTCATGTAAATAAAACAAGAAATTGAATCTTCCTTACATCCATTACCAACCTTTAATGTAGCTTGATAAATTCCTTTTTGTCCATAATTAACTGATGGGTTTGCCTCAGTTGAATTAGCTAAACGGCCTCCAAATTCCCAAAAGAAAGTATTGATAAAATTGCTATCGATAAAGCTGAAATCAACTTTTGTACCAGTATAAGAATAGGTATATCTAGCAACAGGTGCTCCTATTATATAGATGTCTTTTTCTGCAACAGTTGATTGGCAACCAAATTGATTAGAAGTCTGTAAGGAAACTGTAAATCTTCCTGAGGTATCCCAAGTAGCAGTATATGGTCCAGCACCTGCTCCTGATATAGAATCTGAATTTGCAAAATCCCATGAATAGCTTGCTGCAGGATCATTACTTCCACCAGATATAATTACCTCCTCATCAATACATGCTGTGTCTTGTAAAGTAATAGTTGCAGTAGGTGCGTCTTGTACTTCTATTGATTGAATATTTGCCTCAGAAACACATGCTAAATCGCTTACTTGAAGTGAAACATCAAAATTTCCAGCTGCATCAAATGTTAATTGATATGGGCCTATACCTGAACCAGATTCAAGATTTGCTGTACCAAAATCCCAAGTAAATGTTTTTGTACCACGAGGGTTATTGCTCAAATAAGTAACTAAAGCCGTATCAATTAAACAAATGGTGTCATTTATTGAGAATGAGTTAGAAGGAATGTCTTTAACTAATACTGCATCACTTCTTTCAACTGATATACAACCATTTTCTTCAACTTGTAAGGTTATCAATTTCCCACCAGAAGTAGCCCAATTTACATTATGTGGACCTTGACCCGTTCCTGGTGTAGCTGTACCTGAGGCAAAACCCCAAGTATAACTCGCTCCAGCTGTTGCTGTTCCTGTATAGATTATTATTGCATCTTCTTCAGGACAAACCGAATCTGTTTTACTAAAAGTTGCTGTTGGAATTGTATTCACAGTAACATTTACTGAAGATGAATCAACACAAAAATTAGTATCAGTAATTATAAGTTGTACTTCTTTTGAACCATCAGTGTTCCAAGTAATTTTATATGGACCTTGATTACTTCCGACTCCAGTTGCACCATCGAAGCTCCAACTGTAGTTTGCAGATCCATTATCAGAACCTAAGTATAATACATCAATTGAATCGTTCAAACATACTGGCCCATCCACTGAAAACGATGCACTTGGTAAAGCATTTATCTTAACTTCAACTGTATCCACTGCAAAACAGCTTAAACTATCTGTTATTGTTAACGCATAACTTGTAGTAGAAGATGGCTTAACATTAATTGTATCCACTGTAGAAACAAATGAAGCTGGGATTGATGTCCAACTAAAATCATAACCTGATACTAATGATGGTGTACCACCACTAAAAACCGGATTAATATCTGCACTATCTCCAGCACAAATTGTTTTATCTGCCCCATTAAAAAGTAAAATATTAGTTGGTTCGGTAATAGTAACGTTTGCCACGATAATACAACCGGAAGTTCCTAAACCAACTGTATCTTGAATTGTAACTGTATAATCACCAGCTGGTAAATTAATTGCTGTATCAGTAAATTGAGCTGGTGTGGTGTTCCAAGTGTAAGAATACGGGTCATTTCCTCCTAATACAGCAACAAATGCAGCCCCATTGCTACCCCCTTTACAGGAAACATTTTTCTCGTATTTTGAATCAATTGATAAATTCGTTCCAACATCTTCAACCGCTCCTGTTGCTTCATTGGAACATCCATTATCATCCACAATAGTTACGGTATAACTACCTGCACTTAAATTTGAGATTGTTGGAGTTGTCTCAAAATTACTCCAGGCATAAGAAGATGCTGGATTATTACTAGTAACAGTTGCGCTTAATTCACCTGCGCTTGCCCCACATCCTGGACTGTTTGTAGTATCCAAATCAATAATTAGTTCTTCATTTACATCTGTGGTGTTTCTCGCAGTATCTGATACACATCCATTAAGCTTTACGACTAATTTCACTTCCTTATCTCCATCTGTTGGGAAAGTAACATTAATAGGCCCTTTCCCATTTCCAGCGTTAACTACACCTTCTTCAAAGTAATATTCGTAGGTAGCACTTGCATTGTCAACTCCATCAAATTCAAAATCTCCATCTTCTCCAAAACAAAGGTCTGTTGGAAAAGTGAAAGAAGCTATAGGAAGTTCTTTTACTAAAACTGATTTTGTTGCTTCTAGACTTACACAATTGTTATCATTAATTACTGTTAGTGTAATATCAAAATTTCCTGTGGTTAAATACGTAGTATCAAAAGGTCCGCCACCGCTAAAATCATCACCATCGTCACCTAAGTTCCAAGAATATGAAGTCAGGCCCGTTTGGTCTCCATTAAAGCTTAAATTAAACTCCTCGCCAAAGCAAATTGAACTTGGTGCTGTAATAGCTGCTATTGGTTTTGCAAGAACTTCAATATATGCTGTTTCAATTAATTCTACACTTCCAGCTGCGTTTGTTGCTGTTAAGGTTACGTTGTACGTTCCAGGAGTAGAATAAGTAATAACAGGTTTTTCATCATTTGAATTTGCAGGACTTCCACCTGGAAAACCCCAAGTTACGTTATCATCCAAAATTGACTCATTAGAGAATGAAATAACTCCACCAACACAAACCTTATTTGTATCAGATGAAAATAACGGAGTAGGAGGAATTAACTCTCCAAAGTTACCTGATGTTAATTTTGACGATAAAGCAAACTGACCTCTTAAGGCAGTAGGTGCTTCAAGGCTAACTGTATTATTGATTTTATCTACAATACCTGCTAGTCCAGTCCATTCTGTTCCACTCCAATGAGCAATAACTAAACTGTCTTCAAAGTTTATCCCTGGATTATTTTGGTCATAATGTAAAACTATGTTGGCAACATCTGCTGCTCCAGTAATATTTCTATAGCTTAAACTATCTACCCCACCAAGGGCAGCTTCAAAAACGTCTATATCATAACCATCATCTGTTGGGTTATTGTATATTAATTCTGCAAATATTGGAGTTGCAATTATTCCACCAACTAAACCCGTTTCTAAGAAATGGTATTCATCATTTACTATATCTCCTGTAGGAAGAGTTACACTGTCAGCTATATCAAACACTTGTCCTATTGGACCATTTACAAAACGTGTTGGTGAACTGTTGTAGTTTTTATTAGTTTGAGATAAGGCAATAAAATTAGTTTCATCAGTTATAACAATTGCAGTATCTGCCGCATCAAAAGAAAACGAATCGGTAATTAAAATATCTGTAGTCATAGTCAGATTTATTCCGGCTGCTACAAAAGTTGAAATATCACCAGGCATTCCATCTCCTGAAATTTGAGGAGCCCTTAAATTATATCTATAGGTGGCGTCTGCTTCAAAAGTGACAAGATCGGCTTGAACCATTCCGGCATATTCTGAAACTGAAATCCCAACAGTATGCCCGATATCTAATTTTGAACCTGGTTCCATGGTAAACATTGAACCAAAAACCAAGTTTCCAGATTGCACTATGCTTTCGTCTATTGATTTTAATGTGCCCTGTAAAATAAAGTCATCCGCTTCACCAAGAAAATAGTTCCCTTTTAGCTCAACAGTTCTATCATTTTCTACTGTAGCATTACCTTCTTGAGAAAAATCAGGTGAGGTAGTGTTACTTCTATTTATAAAACCATGTTTATTTGGTACTAGGGGGTCATTTTTATAGTTAATTTCACCAATCCAACTTTGATTAGTAGGGCCAAAATACGGATGTAAGACTCCGTTGCCAGTTGCATATGCAGAACCAACAATTGTCATAGTTGCCGGTGCGCTATTTTGTGATACAAAAAACTCACCTCCTTCTACTATTAAATTTTCTATTGTTATTACTGGGCTACCTGATGCAATAATAGAAGAACCGATAAATGTTCCACCTTTAATTATCATACTATCTAAAACTGTTAAAGAAGGCGCATTTGCCGTTTGAGTTAAAGCCGCAAAAGAAGTTGAGCCAGACTGAATGTATTTATTTGTTGTAATGTTAAATTTTGTATTACCAGATGGCAAAACATTAGGTGCAAATATACTACCACCCCCGCTAAAGTCAATTACGTTAGCTGTTAAACTAAATTCAAATGGATAGGAATTAATTGTTCCTTGAAGTAAAGTAGTAGTGCCAGTTCCTTTTAATATAATGGAATCTTTGACCGTTATGTTTAAAAAACCATCATTCCCGACTGCATTTTGATGCCCAGTTAACAAGCCCGGTGAAGTTACTTTTAAGTTTGCGCCAATTGTAATATCAGTAGTAATATCACCCCCAATAACAACCCCTTTATTCTGAGCCAAAAGCGTTCCACCTATTAATTCAAGATGCCCCTGAATATTAACAGTTTGAACGCCAAATGTTACAGTATTTGCAACAGCAATTGCATTTAAAATTAAGTGACCAAAATTCCAATTTGGCAAGTCAAAATAGGCTTGCCCCATGTTATGTATCACAATTATGGTATTAGAATCAATGTTAACAGGAGATAATGAACTTAGCTGTGCTTCCGCATTTGAATTTAGGTACATGGTAGAACCATCTTCTAATTCGAAATCTAAAGTCCAAGTAGCTCCTTGTGTCTTAGTAACTATCCCGCCATTCTTAACAACTAGTTTACCATTCAATCCAATGGTCCAAGAGTCACCAGTCAATGCGTCGTTTGTAATAAACGTATCACCTGCAGCAAAACTTAATGGCGCTGTACCCGTTCCATCTGGGTTTGACCCCCAAGTAGCTTCTACATTTAAATTACCGGTAGTTTTAGAATAGAATGTATTGCCTTGTGAGAATAGAGAATTGGTAACAAATAGACATACCAATAGAATGACAAAGTTTAATTTTTTCATAATCGTAATTTAAAAATAAGAGTACTATTCTGTTTTTTGTTCTTCAAGCGGTTAAAATCAAGAAGACTTCAAATATACTAAATTATTTTGTTTCAAAAAGCGTCATTAACAAGGGCTTTAACGAGTTTTAAAAAAAACTAACTCATTTGTTTATGATGTAAACAAATCAACTTACAAAAGCAGAAGAAGAAGTAATGCAAAAGCTTTGGCAGCTTGAAAAGGATTTCTTTAATGATATTCTAGCGCTTTTTGAACCACCAACTCCTGCCTACTATACCGTAAGCACCATCGATCGCATACTTGAAAAAAGAGTTTTGTAGGACCTAAAGCTTTTGGAAAAACACTTCAATACTATCCCTTAATCTCTAAAGAAGAGTATAGTAGCACTCAATTAAACTACTTTAAAAAAGAATTTCTGGTTAAAGGACCTGTTTTTGTTCAATTTGTAGTAGATAAAAAATGGGACATTACTCAGGTAGAAGTTAAGAGGGGAATTTCGGAAGAATGCTATGAAGAAGCATTACGTGTAATCTCAAACATGCCATCCTAGACACCTGGGCAATGGGCAATGGGCAAAAAGATGGAAAAAAGGTAAGCGTAAACTATGTTATTCCTATACGATTTGCTTTAAAATTAATTTTCAGTATTTAAAATCTAGCCTATTTGCTCGCCTCAGGCGAATGAATGAGCTTTTTATGTTTATTGAAATAACACTTTCAATATTTCAATAAATATATTCTAATTCAAGTAACTTAGCATTTCAACGCAAAATCAATATTGAATGAATAAGTTTTTAAGTTTTACCATTGTTTTTCTACTATTAATTGGTTGTTCTAAATCAAAAAATGCTTTAAATGAAAGCAAAACTACTGCTACAAAGAAATCAAAAAATGCATCTCTAATTAGCGTAGGTTCAGGTGGTGGAATTACTGGCGACTATAATGGATACATGATTTCATCAAAAGGTCAAGGATATGTTTGGACCCAAGAACTTAGACAAGAATTGGAAGTAGAACCTTTATTTAATACCACAAGTGATTCAGTAAATATTTGGTTTATGCGACTAGCAGCCATGGAAATTGAAAAAGTAAATTACAATAAACCCGGCAACTTTTCCTTTTTTATAGAATTAGTTAAACCAGATACGACTTATAAAATTACTTGGAGTAATCAAAATAAAACTCCAGCTTCTTGGGGATTATTCTATTCAGATTTTACAGAATATTTTAGAACAAAAGAAAGCATTGAAAAGTAAAATGCAGCATATAAGCACAGGCGATGGTTGGGAAACTGAGTTTGGATACTCAAGAGCAGTAGTAGTAAATGATTTTGTATTCATTTCTGGTACAACAGCATTTGATCCAAACACTTTGAATATCCCAAACGATGAATACCAACAAACCAAAAGCATCTATAAAAAAATTGAAAAGGTATTAAAGAGGGTTAATTGTACTTTTGCTGATATCTTTAAAGTAGTTTTCTATGTTAAAAACATCGAAAATTGGGAATTAATCAAAAAAGCACATAAAGAGGTTTTTTCAAAAGAATTCCCCACCGCAACGATGGTTGAAGTTAGCAATCTAATTGATCCTAAAATATTGGTGGAAATAGAAGTAACTGCATTAAAATCTATAAAATAACTACAAGTGGAACGAAAAGATTATAAAAAATTTGAGTTAAATAGAAGCGATTTGATTTCTAATCCTATCCTACAATTTAAAAAATGGTTTGAGGAAGCAGAAAAAACTGAAAACCAGGAAGCCAATGCTATGACTTTGTCTACTGCAACGAGCGATGGCATTCCAAGTGCTCGAATAGTTTTGCTTAAAGAAATAAACAAAGACGGCTTTATTTTTTATACTAATTACAACAGTAGAAAAGGAAAAGAACTTGAAGATAATAGTTATGCAGCTTTAACTTTTTGGTGGCCCGAATTAGAAAGGCAAGTGCGAATTGAAGGAAAAGTATTAAAAACTTCAGAAAAAACAAGTGATAAGTATTTTCATTCAAGACCGGTAAAAAGTCAAATTGGTGCTTCTACTTCACCTCAAAGTCAGGTTATTGAAGATCGCACTAGTCTAGAACACGATTTTCACCAATTAGAATTAGAAGCGAAAGATAGCAAACTTGAACGCCCAGAAAATTGGGGCGGATATATTGTTTTGCCAACTTTTATAGAATTTTGGCAAGGTAGAGCTTCAAGGCTTCATGACAGATTTAGGTATAGCTTAGTAAAAGATAATAAATGGATAATTAATAGACTAGCTCCATAGTATGAATTTAGAAAGCACTATAAAAACAATTTTAATTGAAAACAATTTAGCAAAAAACAGATACGTAGACTTTACTATAGATTCTGAACAAATAGTTGAATTGATGGCTATTTTAAAATCAAGTATAGATCTTGATTTTGACTTACTAGAATCTATTACTGCAATTGATTTAGAAGATGGAAGCTTTAAAGTAATTTATCATTTAACATCCATCACAAAAAACTACAAGTTGGCTGTTAACACTACTTTTTCAACCAATTCTATTCAAAGTGTTAGTGGCGTTTATCCAACAGCAAATTGGCATGAACGAGAAGCATTTGATTTATTTGGGATTCTGTTTGAAAACCACCCAGATCTTCGAAGAATATTTATGCCAGACGATTGGGAAGGAAACCCGATGTTAAAAAACTACAAAACCGCAGAAACTTATCACGGGGTTAAAATTGACTACGAGGATGATTCATCCTCTCCCCAACGAAAGGACTGAGTATCTAATCCAATTAAATCAAGCACTCTGTCAGTTACCGTTGCCGCTAATTGAGAAAAATCTGCAGGTTTACTGTAAAAACTAGGACTTGCCGGACAAATAATTCCACCAGCCTCTGTCACGTTTAGCATGTTTTTTATATGAATTAAATTCAATGGGGTATCTCTCGATACTAATACTAGTTTTCTACGTTCCTTCAGAATTACATCAGCCGCTCTAGTTACTAAATCATCACTTACTCCTGCACTAATTCTACCTAAGGTTCCCATAGAACATGGACAAATAACCATGGTGTCGTATTTAGCTGAACCAGATGCAAATGGTGCAAAAAAGTCATTTTTTTCATAAAAATTAAATGGGTAGTTTTCATACGATTTGCTACCCAGTTCATACTGCCAAACATCTTTAGCATTTTTACTCATAACTACCCCTACTTCTGCTATTTGAGACTTTAATTTAACTAAAGAATCTAGAAAGGTTTTAGCATAGATAGCTCCACTTGCTCCAGATACTGAAACAATAATTTTACGATTTGTTACGTTATTCATTGTGTATTAGAACCATGTTTAATTAAATTTGTTCCAAATATATAGCAAAAAGCTACATGTATCTTGTAAAATACTTATGATAAGATTTAAAAATACCCTAGTTATTGCAATTTTCCTAACGATAGGAACTGTTGTTTCTTTCGCTCAAAATTCAGAAAAAGTTTATACAGCTCATGCTGAAGGTTGGTTGGTTGATGTAAATGAAGCGCAGGCTATTTCAAAAGCTACAGGCAAACCAATTATGGCGAATTTTACAGGAAGTGATTGGTGTGGATGGTGTATAAAATTAAAAAGAGAAGTATTTGATAAGCCTGAATTTAAAACATGGGCAGAAGAAAATGTAGTTCTTTTAGAATTAGATTTCCCAAGAAGAACAAAGCTTCCTGAAGAATTTCAAAAACAAAATGCTAGCCTTCAACAAGCTTTTCAAGTAAGGGGTTTCCCAACTCTATGGGTATTTAACCTTACAGAAAACAAAAAAGATGATACCAAGCAATTTACTATTGATGCATTAGGCAGCACTGGATATGTTTCTGGCGGTCCTGCTAAGTTTAATGAGCGTGTAGAAACTATTTTAGCTGAAGCACAAAGTAAAGCTCAATAGGCTCATTTTCAATAATCTTACTAGTTTCTATTAATTGCAAAAATTCCCTTGAGTAAAATGGCTAATTAAAAGTTGGCTTTCGTTACCTTTGCGAAAATTTTAAATTACGCTGAAAAATTATGATCTGGGAATTTGCCATCATCGCCATCTTTATAATTGGATACGCCTTAATAGTATTCGAACATACATTAAATATTAATAAAGCTGCTCCTGCCCTATTAATTGGGGTTCTTACTTGGGGTGTTTATGCTGTTTTTGGCGGAGACCATGCGATGGTTGAGTCGCAATTAATGCATCATTTAGCTGAAATTTCAGGAATTCTCTTCTTTTTACTTGGTGCAATGACAATTGTAGAAATTATCGATTTACACGATGGATTTCACGTTATAACTAGTAAAATTACAACTAAAGACAAGCGAAAATTACTTTGGGTAATCTGTATTTTAACATTCGTATTAAGTGCAGTTCTAGATAACTTGACTACTTCAATTGTTATGGCTTCGCTCCTTAGAAAGATTATTAAAGGCGATGTAGCTAGAAAAATATTTGTTGGTATGGTTGTAATTGCTGCCAATGCTGGTGGTGCATTTAGCCCAATTGGTGATGTTACAACAACAATGCTTTGGATTGGTAATCAAATATCTGCAGTAAATATTATTCAAACTTTATTCATCCCAAGTTTGATATGTATGTTAGTTCCTTTAATCATTCTTACTACTAGAATTAAAGGGAGTTTTGTTTCTCCTAAAGAAACAACCAAATTTAGAACCACACCAAAAGAACGATTAATTATCCTTTTTTCTGGTGTTGGAATGTTGTTATTTGTTCCTGTTTTCAAAACAGTAACACATTTGCCTCCGTTTATGGGAATGTTCTTCGGATTAGGTGCTTTATGGCTTTTAACTGAATTGCTTCACAAAAGTAAAACTCACGAAGAAAAATCAGGCTACTCTGTATTAAACGCTCTTGCAAAAGTTGATAGTTCAAGTGTGCTATTTTTCTTTGGTATTTTAGCCGGTATTGCTAGTTTACAGTCTATTGGAAAGCTAGCATTGCTTTCTCAATTCTTAAATGATTCAATAGGCAACCAAGATGTTATTGTTATGGTTATTGGAGTGTTAAGTGCCATTGTTGATAACGTACCTTTAGTTGCAGCGTCACAAGGAATGTACTCAATAATTGACTTCCCAACTGATTCTAAACTTTGGGAGTTTATGGCCTACTGTGCTGGAACTGGTGGATCAATGTTAATTATTGGATCTGCTGCTGGTGTAGCGGTTATGGGAATTGAGAAAATTGATTTTATCTGGTACTTAAAGAAGATTGGTTTATTGGCCTTAGCGGGGTATTTAGCAGGTGCCGCTGCATTCTTAGTTCAGTATTGGTTAATGCATTAAAAATTCAATAATTCCATTCCTTTTCCTTCACGTAAAATTATTGGTTCACTTGAGGTGCAATCAATAATAGTTGAAGGTTCAATCCCTCCTGCACCACCATCAACAACTATATCCACCAAATGTCCAAAGTCTTCGTGAATATTGTAGGGATCTGTTCTGTAGTCTAATATTTCATCTTTACTATGAAGAGATGTGGAAATTATTGGATTGCCTAAGGCTTCCACTATAGCCATCGCGATTTTGTTATCTGGCACTCTAATTCCTACAGTAGACTTCCCTGATCTTATTAGCTTGGGAACCAGTTTACTTCCTTCTAATATAAATGTAAACGGCCCTGGTAAAATACTATTCATTAATCTATAAATAGGATTTGAAATATGCTTAGCATAGTCAGATAGGTGACTTAAATCAGAACAAATAAATGAAAGATTTGCCTTTTCCGGCTTTATGTTACGAATTCTGCAAACGCGTTCCATTGCTTTCTTGTTTGTAATATCACAACCTAAGCCATAAACAGTATCTGTAGGATAGATAATTACACCCCCACCCTTCAAACATTCTACAATTTGAGAAATTTGTCTTTTGCCTGGGTTTTCTGGATGTACTTCTATTAACATGTCAGTAAAGATAAGGTTGTTTAATTCGTTTTAAAAAGCGGATATTCAATTATTATTTATATATTATTTGCAATACAAGTTATACTATGAAAATTCCAATTTATAAAGTAGATGCCTTTACTAATAAAACTTTTGGCGGAAACCCTGCGGGTGTTTGTCCATTAAAAGAATGGTTAAGTGATGAAGAAATGCAACATATTGCATCCGAAAACAACTTAAGTGAAACTGCTTTTTTTGTTCCTAATGATTCTGGTTTTGATTTGCGATGGTTTGCTCCTCTTCGAGAGGTTAATTTATGTGGACACGCAACTTTATCCACAGCTCATGTACTTTTCAATCACTTAAACTATCCTAAAGATTCCATTTCCTTTCAAACCAAAAGTGGTGAATTAATCACCACAAAAAATAACGACTGGATTAGCATGGACTTTCCTATGGACATCATAACTCAGTGCGTTCCTCCTGCTGAACTTGTGGATAGTCTTGGAATGGTTCCTACCAACTGTTACATTGGAAGAGATGACTATGTAGCCGTTTTTGAAAACGAATCTGTCATTAGAAATGCTCATCCAAAAATGGATATTTTGAAAAAATTAGTAACAAACCGCGGACTAATTATTACTGCCAAAGGTGATAAAGTAGATTTTGTTAGTCGGTTTTTTGCACCTGCAGTTGGTGTTGATGAAGATGCAGTAACAGGTTCTGCACATTGCAGTCTTACAGCATTTTGGCATAAACACAACAATGGTCAAACTGATTTTTTAGCCCACCAAATAAGTGAAAGAGGTGGCGTTTTAAAATGCATCCATAAAGGTGAGCGAGTACAAATTAGTGGTCAAGCTGTAACATTTTTAAAGGGTGAGATTGAATTCTAATTTTATTATTCAAATAATGCACTTAATTTAGCATAGGAAACAAATTAACTATGGACGCTAATCTTATAAAAACCGTATTTCTCCCAATGGCCTTGGGCATTGTTATGTTGGGAATGGGTTTATCACTAACCATTGCTGACTTTAAGAAAATCTTAAAATCGCCCAAAGCAATTGCAATAGGGCTTACCAATCAGCTTATTCTTTTGCCTTTAATTGGCTTTATTGTGGCTATCTTATTTCCAATGAGTCCTGAGTATGCCGTAGGTATTATGGTATTAGCAGCTTGTCCAGGTGGAGTAACATCAAATTTAATTACCCATTTAAGTAAAGGCGATACTGCTCTTTCTGTTTCCCTTACGGCGATTAATAGTTTCATAACGATTATTACAATTCCAATTATTGTAAGTTTTGCAATAAACTATTTCCTAGATAGTTCACAGACTGTAAATGTGGCGAGTACCATTCTTAAGCAAGTAGCTGTTTTAACTATTTTACCAATATCACTTGGAATGTTTATAAGAAGTAAAGCAGAACCATTTGCAATAAAAATGGAGCGACCGGTTAAAATTGCGAGTGCATTAATTCTTGCTGTAGTGATACTTGGTGCAATTCTAAACGAAAAAGAAACCCTTCAACAGTCGTTTAAAATGGCAGGTCCAGCAACTTTTGTCTTAAACATAGCCGCCATGATTATTGGCTTTGCAAGTGCTTATCTTTTCAAGCTTCCCTTACGACAACGTATTTCTATTTCTATTGAATCTGGAATTCAAAATGGAACCTTAGCCTTGTTTATTACTTTAAGTATTTTCCAAAACAATGCAATGTCTATACCTCCAGCTATTTATAGCTTAATTATGTTTGGCACAGGATTTATGATGATTATGTTATTTGGTAAAGAATCTAAGGCTTAGATAGCTCTAAAATTCCAATTAAGTTCAAAGTATGATAATGCATACACCCAAACAATAGCCTTCAAGCTTAAGGTAAAGAAGCCTTGAATTGCGCGTATCTAGCTTCCTGAGTTACACTTCCTGTACATGCTAAAGTAGAATCAAGAGCTCGAATATTAGTTATCCTATCTTCCGAATTTGGATGTGTACTTAAGAAAGTTGGCGTTCCGCTAGAACCTCCTATTTTGTCGAAAAACTCTGCAGCACCGCTTGCCTCATAATCACTTTCACAAAGGTATTTAACCGAAAACTCATCAGCTTCAGTTTCATGTTTTCTGGTAAATTCTAAACCAATTAAACCAGTTGTAACATCTGCTAAGATATTACTATCACCCAAAATAGCGCTAGCCAAAGTACTTAATCCATATTGCTTAGTTAACTGATTGGTACTATGTCTTCGGTCTGAATGTGCAAGTTCATGCCCCATTACTCCAGCTAGAGCATGAGAATTATCTAAAAATTTCATCAAACCAGTGTAAAAGTAAATATATCCACCGGGTGTTGCAAAGGCATTTAGAGTACTGTCATCAGCAATTATATAAACTTCCCAAGCAAAATCATCTCTATAGATAATATCATCACTCGCTAAAACAACATCTCTAATAGAGTCAAGAAAAGCATAAGCTTCAGGGTAGGTTGCCCTATCAGCAATTGGAAACATGGAAGGGTCTGATTCAATTTGACCTTTTACTTGCAATCCAAGATCTTTATCATCCTGAATTGAAAATAAATTAACGCCAGTTCCATCTTTTTTGCAAGAGCCTACTACTATAAAAAGCACTACTAATGCTGCTATTTTCTTCATTTTACTGTATTTATCCTCTATTATTCGAACCTTCCAATAATGAAATGTAACTCATATACCTTGATTCTGCAATTCTTCCGTTTTCAACGGCCTCTATAACGGCACAACCAGGCTCTGTCTTATGTAAACAGGTGTTAAATTTACAACTACTAATATATTTCTTTAATTCGATGAAAAAATGGGAAAGTTCATATTCTTCCATTTCAATAATTCCTAATTCTCTTAAGCCAGGAGTGTCAATAATGTAAGTTTCACCATCGGGTAATTCAAACATTTGAGCGAAAGTTGTGGTATGCAAACCTTTACCAGTGCTTTCACTTGTCTCAGTAACTTTTTGCTGCGATTCTGGTAAAATACGGTTTAATAAACTTGACTTCCCTACTCCTGAATGTCCAGTAAATAAAGTTTTCTTTCCTTTTATAACATCTTCCAAATGATCCACACCTTCACCTGTTTCGGCTGATGTTTGAATGCATTTATAGCCTATGCTTTCATATAAATCAATATAATCGTTCAAAACTTCATCGGTTTCAGTATCAATCATATCCATTTTATTAAAAATCAATAAAACAGGAATATGAAAAGCTTCAACTGAAGTAAGAAATCGATCTATAAAACCCTTAGATGTTCTAGGTTCAAAAGTGGTAATAACTAATGCTGCTAAATCTAAATTTGAGGCTACAATATGATAGATTCCACCTTTCTTAGTCAATTTACGAATAAGGTAATTTTCTCGTTGTACCACTTTTTTAATAACACCCGTCTCGTCATCTTCTAATATAAACTTAACATTATCACCAACAGCAATGGGGTTTGAGGTTTTTAAGCCGTCCATACGGAATTTACCTTTTAACACACAGTTAAAAAGCTTACCCTCACACTTAACAATATACCAACTACCCGTTGATTTTAATACTAATCCTTCTTTCACTTAAATGAGTTTACCTTTAATAGCTTTGGCTACTGCTTCTGATTTGGAATTCACTTGCAGCTTCTTTTAAATATGTTTAATGTTTGATCTCACAGTATCTTGACTTATAAATAAATCGTCGGCAATCATTTTATAGCTTTTACCATTGCATAATTCCTGTAACACATCCTCTTCTCTAGGAATCAAAATGTTTTCTGTTGGACGTTGAAAAGAGGTAACCACCATTCTAGCAATCTGTATGCTCATAGGCGCCTTGCTTCTTTAACTGCTTCTACTATACGTTCGGGATCGGTATTTTTAGTTAAGTAACCAGATGCCCCAGCATCTAGCGAGTCGAAAACAAGCTTATCATCTTGATGTATGGTTAACATTATAACATCAACTTCGGGATGGTCAATTTTAAGCACTTTTGCAGCCTCAATTCCTGTTATTCCAGACAAGGTTATGTCCATTAGTGTTACATCAGGTATAAAGTCGTTCACTTCTTTAAACAAAGCCTCAGCACCATCATAGGCAGCAAGAACTTCAAAGTCTTCAACAATACTAATCTTTATTTTTTCCATTTTAGTTATGCTTTAGGTTCGCCTTCAATAACTATTGTTGATCCCTTTTTTCCTTCTTCACTTGTAATTGATAAATCTAATCCAATTTTATTAGCTCTTACGCGCATATTTCTTAAACCATACCCTAAGGCTTTTTCCCCTTTTAAGTCAAACCCTTTGCCATCAACAGTTAAGGGTGCTTTTAAAAAACCCTTCCTTATTATTTCAAAAGAAAAATGAATAGATTGTTTCACAACAAATAAAGTTATAAAATTAACTCTATTTACTTGAGTTTATGGGTAATTAAACCACAATGTAGTTTTGGCTCAACCCAAGTAGATTTGGGTGGCATTATTTGATTTACATCAGCAACCTGCATAATTTCTTCTACACTGCAAGGATGTAATGAAAAAGCAATTGCCGCTTCACCATTATCCACCTTATCAGTTAGTTGTTTTACGCCAGCAATTCCATCAACAAATGAAATTCGTAAATCGGTTCGAGGATCTTTAATATCTAATATTGGTTCAAGAATATTGTCTTGAAGTATACTAACGTCTAGCAAATGAACAACATCTTTACCCTTTATTGAACTTTGATTAACTTTTAAAGAAAACCAAGTAGTTCCTAAATACATTGCAATTTCATGGTGTTCTGGAAGCCTGTATTCGCTTAATTTCTCAACAGTAAAGTTTACTTCAACTTTGGCTAAAAACTGCTCGTACGACAATCCTCCTAAGTCTCTAATAATTCTATTGTACTCATGAATTATCAGTTGGTCGGATGAAAAATAAATACTTGAAAAGAAATTGAAATCTTCTTCACCGGTATACTCTGGATTATTTTTGCGTTGTTTTTGCCCCATTATTGCAGCGGCTGCTACTCTGTGATGGCCATCAGCGATATAAGCTTCTTTTATCTCAGCAAAAGCATTTTTAAATCGTAAGACCAACTCAGGGTTACCAACTTGGCAAAGCTTATACTCTACTTCCTCCATACAATCAAGGGTTTTCATTCCTTGATCATTTTGAACTACTTCGTTTATTAATTGGTTAATTTTAAATGATGGATTGTAGGTAAGCATTACAGGATTGGCATCTACCCCAGTTTGCTCGTAGAAATCAACTAGTTGTTTTTCTCTATATTCTCTTGTGTGCTCGTGTTTTTTAATATTTCCATCAAGGTATTCATCAATAGACGTTGTTAACCAAACGCCCACGTGTTTTTTCCCATGATGATTTACACGGAAAATATAAATACTTTCATCTTTATCCGTTCGCAATAATCCCAACTCAACAAATTTTTCAAAATGTTTAGCAGCAGATTCTAAGTCAAATTTGCCGTTTTTTCTTGGAGAAATAACATGTAGGAAACTATACGGGTTGTTACGTTTAATTTCCTCTACATCTACTCCGTCAGCTAAATCTGCTGGTTTCACAATAATCTCTGAAACCTTATCTGAAATTGGACGAATACCTTTAAAAGCTTTTACTTTAGGCATTTACAGGGCTATTTTTCTTAAAGTAAGATATGATTTGGTCTGCTAATTCACTTCCTACTCTATCCTGAGCTTCTAAAGTAGCAGCTCCAATATGTGGTGAAGTTGAAATATTTGGGTGGTTCAAAAGCTCTTTCCTTGGAGTTGGTTCATTAACAAAAACATCAAGTCCGGCCCCTTTAATTTTTCCTGAATCTATTGCTGATAGTAAAGCGTCTTCATCAATTACTCCACCTCTTGCACAATTAACAATTATTGCACCATCTTTCATCATTCCAAATTCTGAAGTACCAATTACTGCAGGTTTTTTTGCACTATGAGGGATATGTAATGAAACGATATCTACTGTTTTCAACAATTCTTCTTGGCTAACTTGATTAACTGAAAGAGTAATGTCTTTACCACCTAATTGAATAGTAAGATTTGAATCAAATGGAGTTAAGTTTGATGCATACACTTCCATTCCAAGACCAAAGGCTATTTTAGCAGTTGCTTGACCTATTCTACCAAAACCTATAATTCCAATTTTCTTTCCTCTAAGCTCTGTTCCTTTAGAATACTTTTTCTTCAATTTCCCAAATTGAGTATCACCTGAAGCAGGCATTTCTTTGTTGGAAAGATATAAGCTTCTTGAAAGTGAAAACAAGTGAGAGAAAACTAACTCAGCAACAGAATCAGATGAAGCTGCAGGAGTATTTATTACAATAATTCCTTTATTTCGGGCATAGTCAACGTCAATGTTGTCCATTCCAACTCCACCACGACCTATTAATTTTAAATTCGGGCAATTATCTATAAGCTCTTTACGAACTGTTGTTGCAGAACGAACCAAAATGGCATCAAAATTTTGCAATTCTGTTGGTAATTTTTCTTGATGAATATTATCAGTTACCACCTCGTAACCTGCATCTTCGAGCATTTCAATTCCGATTGGCGCAATGCCATCATTTGCTAAAATTCTTATCATAATTTATTTTTATGCTTTTTGTAAAGCAAATGTTTTCATTAATTCTGTAAGCACTTTTACGCTATCAATATCCAAAGCATTGTAAATACTCGCTCTAAATCCACCAACGCTTCTATGACCTTTAAGTCCGTTACAGTTATTTTCTTTTGTGAAGTTTAAAAACGCCTCTTCTAATGAAGGGTCAGTTATTTTAAAACAAACATTCATGTTCGAGCGATCTTCTTTTGCCGCTGTTCCTTCAAACAATGGATTTGAATCAATTTCGCCATATATTAAATCCGCTTTCTCTTGATTTCTCTTCTCCATTGCAGCAACTCCTCCATTATTTTTCACCCACTTTATTGTTTGTAGAGATGCAAAAATTGGAAATACTGGTGGTGTGTTGTACATAGAGTCTTTGCTAATGTGAATTTGGTAATCCATCATTGAAGGAATTTTTCTATCTAATTTCCCAAGAATATCCTTACGAACAATAACCATTGTTGTACCTGCAGGGCCCATGTTCTTTTGTGCTCCGGCATAAATTAAATCAAAGTCGTTTACGTTAAATTCTCTGCTAAAGATGTCAGACGACATGTCACAAATATTTAAACAATCTACTTTTGTGAACTCCTTAATTTGAGTTCCAAAAATTGTGTTATTTGAAGTGGAGTGGAAATATGCACTATCAGCTGGGACTTTAAAGCCTTTAGGTATGTAGCTAAAGTTTTTATCTTCTGAGCTTGCAATTACATTAACGTTTCCAAAAAGCTTTGCTTCTTTAATTGCTGCTTTAGCCCAAGCTCCAGTGTTGGTATACACCGCAGTTTGATCAGCTCCTAAGAAATTATAGGCTACCATTAAGAATTGATTGCTAGCACCACCGCCTAAAAACAATACTTCATATTCATCTCCTGCACCAAGTAGTTCTTTAACTAAAGACCTTGCCTCTTCCATTACGTCTACAAATGCTGAACTTCTATGAGATATCTCAAGAAGACTCATTCCCATTCCATTAAAATCTAAAACTGCTTCAGAACACGCTTTGAATACCTCTTGAGGTAAGATAGCTGGTCCTGCGCTGAAATTGTGAACTTTGCTCATGTATTACTTTTTGTTGTTTAATTAAGTACAAAAATAGCAATACCATGCGGTTTTTCAAGGATGCACCAAAGTTATTAACTTTATAGAATTTTTATTAATTGGAACTTTAACTAAAGTAACAAAACTAAGTTTGGCTGAATAACAAAATGTATTAAAAGAAAGACTTCTACATATGGTTTAACCACATAAAATATTTAATGTTAAATTTTAGATTTTGGCACTTTAAAACACCAGTTTGTAGTCTTTTCCGTCAATATTTCGCA
>JBLIDK010000020.1:0-36222 GCA_047632595.1 Sphingobacteriales bacterium | reverse complement strand
CTGGACAACCTTATTGCCAGATGGTGGTAAAACCCAAAGTAGATAAGTTTAGAGAGCTTTTTGCGGATAAACGTAAGAAACAGGCTAAAGTATAGAGGCGAAACATTAGTTGCTTACTTTATTAAACGATAGTAAAACCAGACTGTCCCAACCTAGGCTCAAGCATTTTGCCAACTTTTTTTTCATATTTGATTATGGACTTTAAGACACCTAAATAGAACTTGCAAAGCTTATCCTTAACTTGGAAAGCACTACTCTTATTGAAAAAATTAAAAGTTTGCTTAAAAGTGAGACTGAAGATTTTGAAACTAAAAATACAGCTTACCAACCTGGAGTTAATTTAGTATTTGGTTTAAATTAAGTGATTAATAATCAATTTGTAATTGGGGCTGAACTATTACCAGAAGTGTCTTATTCAACATTTTAAAATTTAAAATGGCATGACTTTTTTTCAAGCTTTTTTATACAATACCCACGCCAAATTAAAATATCAAATTATCCCTTAATTTTTATTGTCTACTATTTTGGTTTTAGGTTCTTGTAAAAAAGAAATTGCTCAAAATCCACCAGATTTACCTACTGCTAGTTCATTTGAAATAGATTTTGCTGAGTTTCCAGATGAAACCAATAAAACACAAAATGATAGCTTATATTGGCGTTATTCTTACCTAACTGCTACAGTTTGCAACGTAGATTACTAACATTTACTCTTACTAGTGCCCGAAGCAGCATTTAGAGAAGTATCTAACCATACTCCTGAATTTAATTCAGATAACCTGGACGTGGGCTTATTCGGTAAACGTGGGCAATAAAAATCACACGTCCGTTTAGAAGCCAAATCTGGCGATTCAACTATCACTTGGAATATCACTTGGGATATGTATTTAAGTAAGGATGGTGAGTTTCCTATTTTTGAATGGTTTAGAAGCGTAAGTAGACCTCCAGCAATTTCTAGAAATTAGATTTTTTCTAATAATGCAGTGGACAAAAAACACTTTTTACGTATTGATTGGAATCGGAATACACAAGGAAGTGGGCAAATTAACTACACAAATATACTAACTGGAGCTGATGAAATAGACTCGTATATTAAGGCTAAATATATTCCAGTTTATGCAAATGATTTTTTCCCTTCTTTGAACAGACATTATACAGTTTTTGGTCCAAAAAACAACCATCAAACTGATATACATTGGAATTTTCCTAAAAAAATGGTAGCGTAAATGAACCCCATCAATATACTGATAGTGACTACAAATGTTGGGATACTTTTTTAGCGAATACGGTTTGTCCGTAATTTAAAAGTAGAAAGTAGCAACTTGCGAGTTCAACATTCGTCAAACTCACAAGCTTAGCCATTAACTAAAGGATCAGTTGTATGTTGCAAGTTAGACTGACTGAATAAATTTTTGTAGAGTTTAAGTAGTAAATGGCGTATTGAATACGTAGATTTCAAATAATTATTAGAACTTAATGTATTTTTGCTCCCAACAAGAAGTCCTTAAACTTAAAGAGTAAAAATTGTATAGTTTTTGTTTGAACTTTCATCTGAGCTAAAATAATTATTATGAAATCTGAAAAACTCAATTTTGAATACATCGATTTTTTAAGGCTATTGGCATGTTTTGCAGTAATTTTACTCCATTATTCTGGTTCTTACACTTACAGGTTTGGCATCCCGACTTTTGATGAAGGGGTTCAAATTTTTACACTCACAAGGTGGTGTGCACCAATTTTTTTAATGATAAGTGGCGCACTTCTTCTCAACAGAAATTTTGAAATAATTGAGTTTTATAAAAAAAGACTTTTAAGGATACTTCCACCGGTTATTTTCTGGGGTGCCATTTATATCTCCTATAAATTGTTTAAAGAAACTATTGATTCTAGTCAAGTTCTCAAAATGATTTTTATATCTGGACCTGAATTTCATTTTTGGTACATCTATTTGATAATAGGAATAATCCTTTTTCTACCATTTATTGTTGACTGGACGGCTAAAAAAAATAAAAAATCTATAATCATATTTCTTCTAATATGGTTATATGTTGTGATTTCAACAAACAATAAGCAAATTGCCTCTAGCTTTACCCTAATAAATTTTAGCGGTTATTTGGGCTATTTAGTTCTTGGATATTTTTTACATATTATTTCTCCAAAAAAATGGCATGTTTACATTGGGGTACTTTTGTGTATAGTAGGATTCATATACTCATACCATTTAACAATTACTACTTCCTATGAAATAGGCAAATATACCCAAGGCTATCAACGATACTTAAGTTGGAATGTAGCTTCGATGTCTATTGGAGTTTTTCTAATTTTTAAACAAATTAGGTTGCCGTCAAAAATCCAAAAAATTGTAGCCGAAATATCTAAATATACGTTTGGAATTTATTTGGCACATATCATCGTAAGAGACAATTTTGTAGGTAATTATTTTAATTTCCTAAACATTGAGACTTATTCATTTTTATTCCTAAAATCTCTCCTTGTTTTGATCTTGTGCTACGTTATTGTTAAGATTATCAGCAAGATTCCCATTATTGGAAAGTATATTGCTGGATAGAGAGTTTTGAAGGTTGAAAGTAGAAGGTTCAACATTCTAAAAATAACCCACAACTTTTGATCAATACCCCCTAGCCTGGCAACATATACTAACTTGGAAAAGCAATAGCAAAGCGAGTCCACAAATTTTGCAAAAAATTAAATCTTTTTCCAATTCCAGTCTTCAAGCCAGAAAAGTAAGACCCCGCTAATAAGCGATAATAACAATGTGGGATAAAGTTTTAAGTAAGGAGTTAAAAACTGATACTAACCAGCGAGAGAATAAAGACGTACTAACCAAAAAAACAGATACGCCATACAATCGCCCGCCAGTTTTTTTTTAAAAAAATTAAAACTCAAATAAAAACCGTCATCCTGAGTGTTCGCCATAGGCGAAAGTATAGAAGTACCGATTTTTGTTAATTAAAACAACTTCCCCTGCCCACCACCTTCTTCAATATCATCTGGATTAGTGATTTCTAAATCTACACCTGCTTTTTTAACCTCAGGTTTTAGAGTTTCATCCTTTTCTTTGGCAGCTTCTTCTTTATCAGTTTCAGTTTTTGGCTCTTCTTTAGCCTTTGCTTCCTCCTTTGGTTTAGATTCTACTTTAGGCGTAGTCTCTTCTTCAGGTTGTTTTTCCGACTCTGTATTTTCTACTTCCGCTTCTTTTGGAACTACTTCTTCTACTTCAGGTATTACAACAGGAATTTCTTCCTCTTCTTCAACTGGTTCTGAGTCTAAGGTTACAATTTTTGCGACATCATATTTGGTGCTTACCTTATTGCCTTGTGCTTTCCAGCCTTTTACATCAATAAACTCATCAACCATTAGCTCTTCCGCATCTGGTAAGCCTGTTTTAGTTTTTTTGTATGAAACCTTTATTCTTGGCTTAGCATCGGTACTAACAAATAATAACTTCGCCCCTTTTTCTTCTGATATAAATGAACGTTTACCCTCGCTGGTAATTTCAATGTTAAAGCGTTTTAAATAGGAGCACTTATGTTCTGGGTCATAATGTATAACCGAAACCACTCTCGTAGGTCTAAAGCGCTCTATAAGCATTATTTCACCTTGGTAATGGTTGGTTAGTTCATAGTTGGTTAATTCATACTGACCATCTTCGTAAATCACCAAAATCTTGTCATCTGCTTGAAATTCGCCCAAGTGCAGACCTCTTTCACTGGTGTTTAATCGTTTCGATACTTCATCAAACCACATGTTAATTCCCGCTAAGGTGCTTATGCCTTCTTCGGTTAATACAATTTTACGAATTGGGTATTTTGTAACTTGATTCCCTTTTGAACCACGTCCCTTAATTTCTAACTCGGCAAAATTGATTTCAATTTCTAGCTTACGAACTCTTTTAACTGGTTTTAAATAAACCGTAATTAATTCTGCTTCCCCATTTGGATTTGCGGTGAAGTAAGTAACTATGTTGCCCTTGTTACCGGTGGTTAAATCATAAGGTTTATCACGTGTAATGGATTTTACACTAAAACGTTTCATGTAACTCACTCCAGTGGTTCCATCACGGTAAACCATGTTGTAAACAGTACGTTCATCGCCTTTTTTCCAAACGGCAGCATGTATAATTCCTTTGCCCACAAAAGTTTTGTCGCTAACTTTTGTAACTACAAAATGACCATCTTCTAAAAAGACAATTATGTCATCCAAATCACTACATTCTCCAATGTACTCGTCTTTTTTAAGCCCAATACCAACAAAACCTTCTTCTCGGTTTACATACAATTTTTGGTTTGCTAAGGCTACTGCAGAAGCGGAAACGGTATCAAATACTTTAATTTCTGTTTTTCGTTCTCTGCCTTTTGAGTATTTCGCTTTTAAATTCTCAAAATATGCAATAGCATAATCTGTAAGATGTTTTAAATGATGTTCAACCTCTTTAAGTGCTTCTTCAAAACCTTTTAACACTTCATCAGCTTTAAAACTATCGAACTTTGATATTCTTTTAATTCTAATTTCTGTTAAACGAACAATATCATCTTCAGTAATTTCTCTGTAGAACTGCGCTTTAAATGGCGTTAAACCTTTGTCAATCGTTTTAATTACCTCTTCCCAAGTTTCGCATTCTTCAATGTCTCGGTAAATTCTATTTTCAATAAAAATACGCTCTAAGGAAGAAAATAAGATTTTTTCTAAAAGATGGCCTTTCTTAATCTCAAGCTCTTGTCTAAGCAAGTTTAGAGTTCGGTCAGTGCTCATTCTGAGCATTTCCGTTACACCCATAAAACGAGGTTTATTGTCCTCAATTACGCAAGCATTTGGTGAAATTGAAACCTCACAATTAGTAAAAGCATAAAGTGCATCCAGTGTTAAGTCTGGAGAAATTCCAGGTGCTAGGTGCAAAATAATCTCAACATTCCGCGCAGTATTGTCTTCAATTTGCTTGATTTTTATCTTCCCCTTATCGTTTGCACTGATAATGGAATCAATTAAGCTATTTGTAGTGGTAGAAAATGGGATTTCGGTAATGGATAATGTTTTCTTGTCCACCAACTCAATTTTGGCTCTTACACGAACTTTTCCACCTCTTTCACCAGCATTATATCTTGAAAAATCCGCCATTCCGCCCGTTGGAAAGTCTGGGAGTATTTCAAAACTCTTGCCTTTTAAATGTTTTATGGATGCGTCAATTAGTTCAATAAAATTATGTGGAAGTACTTTTGTGCTTAATCCTACGGCAATTCCTTCAACGCCTTGTGCTAGTAATAATGGAAATTTAAGAGGAAAAGTTATTGGCTCTTTATTTCTGCCATCGTATGAATTTTGCCATTGTGTAGTTTCTGGATTAAAAACAACATCCAAAGCAAATTTGCTAAGTCTGGCTTCAATGTAACGTGGTGCAGCTGCATTATCCCCAGTAAGAATATTACCCCAGTTACCTTGTGTTTCAATTAGCAATTCTTTCTGACCCAATTGAACCATTGCATCACCAATCGATGCATCTCCATGTGGGTGGTATTTCATAGTATTACCAATTACATTGGCTACTTTGTTAAATCTGCCATCATCCAATTCTTTAAGGGAGTGAATTATTCTACGTTGTACGGGTTTAAATCCATCTTGAATGTGGGGTACAGCTCTATCTAAGATTACATAGGATGCATAATCTAAAAACCAATCTTCATATAAACCACTTACTGCTTTTACGTTACTCTCTTCTGAAGGATTGTTTTCACTCATTCGAACTCTGATACTGGTTAAACTACAATATTCAAATTTATACTATTATAGACAACAATGGGAAAATATGTTTCCACAAATGGTGAATACTGGTGGATTTCAAGGAAAAGAAGTTGAGTATGTGCTATTTCACCACAAAAGGTTCACTATACCCATTTTTCACATTCAAAAATATTAATGCTGAATTTTAGGCTTCCACCACATCATCCAGCTCAAAACGTAGATTGTCAATGATAAATTCCTGACGCTCTGGAGTGTTTTTACCCATGAAGTACTTTAACATGTCTTGCATTGCATCTTCCTTTTTAAGAGTAACTGGAGACAAACGCATTTCCTCTCCAATAAATGCCTCAAATTCATCTGGCGAAATCTCACCTAAACCTTTGAAACGAGTTATTTCTGGCTTTACTCCAAGTTTAGCAATTGCATTTACTCTTTCTTCTTCTGAATAACAGTAAATTGTTTCTTTCTTATTTCTAACCCTATAAAGTGGCGTCTCTAATATGTAAACATGGTGATTTCGTACTAAATCGGGGAAAAATTGCAAGAAAAAGGTCATTAACAATAACCTAATATGCATTCCATCCACATCTGCATCGGTTGCAACCACTACCCTATTGTAACGCAAGTTTTCAATGCCATCCTCAATATTTAAAGCGTGCTGAAGCAGGTTAAATTCCTCATTTTCATAAACAATTTTCTTAGTTAGTCCGTAGGAATTTAATGGCTTACCACGCAAACTGAATACAGCTTGGGTTTTTACACTTCTTGCTTTTGTAATTGATCCACTCGCACTATCTCCCTCAGTTATAAAAATGGTAGAGTCTAGACTTTCTTCTTTGTTTGTATCTGTAAGGTGAATTTTGCAATCACGAAGCTTCTTGTTGTGCAAATTGGCCTTTTTCGCACGGTCGTTAGCCAGTTTTTTAATCCCAGCCATGTCTTTACGCTCTTTCTCATTTTGTAAGATGCGCTTTTGTAAAGCCTCGGCAACAGGTGGGTTTTTATGAAGATAATCATCAAAATGCTTCTTCACAAAGTCATTCATCCAAGTTCTAATAGACGGGCCATCAGGTGAAATGGTTTGGCTACCTAATTTTGTTTTGGTTTGCGACTCAAAAACTGGTTCCATAATACGCACACTAACTGCTGCAATTATAGAAGTTCTAATATCCGTAGCATCGTAGCTTTTATTGTAAAATTCACGCACCGTTTTAACTAATGCTTCTCTAAAGGCAGCTTGGTGCGTACCACCTTGGGTTGTATGTTGTCCGTTTACGAAACTATAATACTCTTCACCATAATTATTGCCGTGAGTCATAGCAATTTCAATGTCCTCACTTTTTAAGTGAATTATTGGGTAGCGAATGGTATCGTCTGTTTTGTTTTCTAAAAGGTCAAGAAGTCCATTTTTTGAAAAGTATTTTTCTCCATTAAACTTAATTGTCAACCCAACATTTAGATAAACATAATTCCAAATTTGCTCGACAATAAACTCTGGTAAGAACTTGTAATTTTTAAAGATTGTTTCATCTGGCTGGAAGTAAACCGAGGTTCCGTTTCTTTCTTCAGTATCTATGATTTCATGATCCGCCTTAAGCTCCCCTTGATTAAACTCAGCTTCTTTTAACTTACCCTCTCTAACACTTTGAATTTTAAAGTAAGAAGAAAGTGCGTTCACCGCTTTTGTACCTACTCCGTTTAGTCCAACGGATTTTTTAAACGCCTTGCTATCATACTTACCACCAGTATTTATTTTAGAAACGCAGTCGATTACTTTACCTAAAGGAATTCCTCTACCAAAATCCCGAATACGGATGTGACCATCCTTTATTTCGATTTCAATTTTGTTACCGGCACCCATTACATACTCGTCAATAGAGTTGTCTAGTACTTCTTTTAAAAGAACATAAATACCATCATCGGGCGACATACCGTCACCAAGTTTCCCGATGTACATACCAGGGCGCATACGAATATGCTCTTTCCAATCGAGTGATCGTATATTATCTTCGTTATAGGTGCTTTCTTGGTTGGTGGTATTCATACTTTAAAGTTAACGACATAAACCTAAGAAATGCAACAATGAAAATCAACAGATGTGTAAAGCTTTTAAAAAGGCCTTTTCCCGTATTTCAAAGCGGCTTTAAGAAAATGGTAATTACCAATGGTATAACGGCGACCTAAACGCTTCGGTTCGCGTAATAAGCGATAAAACCATTCTAAGTATATTTTTGAAAATATTGCAGGTGCGTTTTTAACAATTTTTGCCATGTAATCAATTGCTGCGCCTCCAGTTAAGAATATATTGGCCTCAACATCTTCAAAATTTTCAAGAATCCATTTCTCTTGCAAAGGCATACCGAAAGCAACTAATACTACATTTGGTTTCACTTTGTTTATCGTTTCAATTACTTTTTTATTTTCTGGATGAGATTTTTCTTTATTGAAATAACCATGATGGCAATAAAGTTCTAAGGTTGGGTTCAGTTTAGTTAGTTCCTCAATTGCTAACTCAGCAACATTTGGTTTTGAACCTAAAAGAAATATAGAGTAGTTGTTTTGAGCGCAAAATGTAGCAAATTCATAGAACCAGATGTTATAGGTTATCTTTTCTGGAACACGTTGTCCAGTTAATTTAGCTGCAAGTTGAATTCCAGCACCATCACACATACACATATCCACTTTTTCGTTATAAAATGGCAAATACCAATGTTCTGAAGTGTTAGCCAGACTTACTAAGTATGCATTTGCGTGTAACACTTTTGCCTTGCCATTTTTTTCAATAACATTATTAATGGCAGCGTGCAAAGAATTAACTGTAAACAAGTGAACAGGAATTCTTCCAATGTTCACACTTTGAGGTAATTGTGGCATAAAGTTGATTATATTCAATGTACGAACTTATTTGATTGGCAAATGTAAAATAAATAGGCGTTTTATCGGCAATTGTCTGATAGCTTCGTGAGAGTTTATATACCTTTATCAAATAGATGTTTAAATGGCAATCATATATTAATTTAGGTTTAAGAGCTGCAGGGCTTGGTGCCAAATTTATACTAATAGTATTTATTGGAAAGTACTTTAGCACGGAATTGTTAGGAGTGTATGGTCTGTTTTCTACAACTATTACCTTATCAGTTTTAGTTTTAGGATTGGATTTTTACACCTACAACATGCGTGAACTAATTCATACCAAAGATTCCAATAAGCCAACGATGCTGCGCGACCAACTGGTGTTTCATTTATTAACTTATGTTTTTGCCGTTCCTTTACTCCTACTCATTTTTCTTACAGATGTAATTCCTATCAAGTATATTTTTTGGTTTTATCTAATTCTTGTATTGGAGCATTTTTCACAAGAATTTTTTCGACTTTTCACCACCTTATCGAAACCCATAACAGCAAATATTATTTTATTTGTTCGAACGGGTTTGTGGATTTATGTTGTGGTGGCTGTTTGGATTTTTGGCTCATCAAATTTTCAAACTTTAGAGTCAGTTTTTTTTGGTTGGGCAATTGGTAGTGGGCTCTCAATAGGCATTGCTACTTACTTTATTATTCAGCAATTTAAAAACCAACATTTAGGTAAAATTCAATGGAAATGGATTTGGACCGGCATAAAAATCAGCTTGCCATTTATGTTATCGACTATTGCAAGTAAGGTTATCGAATTTTCTGATAGATACATGATAAACTGGTGGCTTGGAAAAGATGATGTTGGAGTCTACACGTTTTTTGTAAATATCTCTAATCTTATTAATGTATTGGTCTTTACTTCAGTAATAATGATTTTTCAACCAAGGATAATTGCCACTTTCAAGAATATGGGGGATGAATTAAAAACAACAAAAAAAACATTTTTTGGACAAACTATTGGCGCAACTTTATTGGGGGCAGTATTCGTTTTAGCATTGATTTGGCCCTTACTCCAATTTTTAAATAAAAATGAGTTCTCTTCTGAAATAAATACATTTTATATTTTAGTAGGTGCGAACCTGTTACTTAATATATCACTAGTTTATCACACCTTTCTTTATGCTATTAAGAAAGATAGGACTATTCTATATATTACTATTGTAGCTGCATTGGCAAACTTTGTCTTGAACTTTCTATTAATTTTACCTTTCGGAATTATTGGAGCAGCAACAAGTACTGCAATTGCATTTGGTGTCTTAATGATTGGAAAATTAGTATTCTGGAAAAAAGCAGAAGCATTCAACTTATAATTATAGTTAAAACTTTTAGGTAGTCGTTTTAATTGTCAATCTTTGAATCATCAACTATTTGAAAAATATAAATTTCATAATATCGTCTAAAATTTAAAATGACTGTAATTATTATCAATACACCTTACCATTTATCGCAACTAACTAAATTGGTGAATGAGATAAAAATTGACAATGATATTGTAATTTTTTATGGTCAAAATATTGATAATGAATCTATTTTATCAAACTTTCCAAAGGCAAAATTAGTAAATCTTCCAGCGTTTAAAATTTCGTATAGCGCGTTCCTAAAATCGCCAATTTCATTAATTAATTCTTATAGAAATGTTTCAAAACAATATTCGAGTATTGTTTATTCTTCGTTAAAAAATGTTCAAAGTGTATCTAACATGATCCTATTTTCGAGCAAGGATGTTTTCACTCAAATACTACTTAATTATACTGAAAAGAAAAAGTTACAACCTCATGTTATTGCAATCGATGAAGGTATAGCTTACTACGTAAAAAACAATTTTAACGATTACTTAAAAAAAATAATTTATTTTGTTTTAACACCACTTATATTTGGATTTAGGTACACCTTTTATAAAACAGCCAACGCTGAGCACCCATTGATTAAAACTGTTTATGCACGTTTACCAGAAATGATGGTTCGTCGAAAAGGGGTTGAGTATATAAAAATTAAAACAACTCAAAATTGTGCAAACAGGGAAATACAAAAAAGCAATAAGATATTAGTACTAACTGGTCCTTTTAGTGAAGATGCACTTATTAGTATTAATGAAGAATCTCAAATGTTTCAAAATTTGTTTGACGAACTGAATAAACTTGATGTTGAAATTTACGTTAAAGCCCATCCTAGAGAAAATACCTATAAGTATCAAAAATTTGAAAATTTGAAATACCTTAATCAAAAAATGTTAGCAGAAGAAATTGACTTTTTTGAATATGAAAAGATTGTTCAATTTGGGTCTTCAATCATATTCAATTTATTAACCATTGATTATCCAAAAAAAAGGATTTACACAATATTTCTTATTAAACAGAAAGAGCTCAGGGTGTTTTTTGAAGGGACCAATTGTAAATTCGATAGGAACCTTTTCGGTTTTTTTACTGAAGATAATGAGTAACTTTACTTTTGGGAAACCCCTATTTAAATGAGTATAATAAATAAATTAAAATCAATTGATAAGCTTCATTATTTGTTGTTCGCAACATTAGCTTATCCATTATTTTATGCAATACCTGAAATTGTATCAATTGGTTACACATTCTCACTAATATATTTCATTTCAATATCAGGGATTCTTGCTCTATCATTTATAACATTTAAGCAGTTTAAAGTTAATTTAAGTGACTTAATAACTATTGTGTTAATGTTGCTTCTAATTGGAATTATCGCATTTCAAACTAATGACCCGAGATACAGTAAACCACTCTTATTTTTTAGTTTTGTTTTTTTAGTCTTTTTTGCCTCAAGTCTTCTGCGAAAACAACCTGAAAAATCTGGTAAAACTATTTACTTTTTCACTTTTTTTTATCTATGCTTAACAGTATTTTCTTACTTAATTCCTGGTAATTATTTAAATGAGCGTTTCATTGGTTTCACATTATCACCTACAATTTTTAGCATTTATTTAGAAACTATATTGATACTTTATTTATTCAGAAGTGACAGTAGTACTAGAGCGAAAATATTGGTCTTCTTTCTCTGTTTCTTCTTTATTTATATTACTAAAACCAGAACTAACCTTCTATTTCTTTTTTATATTCCGTTCTACATTGTTTATACAAAACACATTCGATCTCCTAAAATAATTTCCTTCGCAATACTGATAACTATTATTGTATCATTTTACCCAATGTATAATAGCCTACGGGAGTTTCAAATAACAAAAAACTTTAGTGGATCTAGGCTTGAATCTAATAACGATGCATCGTATGACACTAGGACTTATTTAACAAAAATATGTTTAGATGAAATTGAACAAAGTAGTAATGTAAAACTAATTTTTGGTCATGGTTCAGAATATTCAAGACTATTGATTGAAAAATTTACTGGTGTTGATTTATTCCCTCATCAAGACTTTTTAAGGTTTATAATTGATTTTGGTTTAATAACTTTTATACTTTTTTTGATAATCTTGTACAGATTAACTAAAAATAGTCCTATATCATTTTTGCTATTGATTCTCTATTTAGTGTCTTTTTATCATAATTATATTTACTCATTTTACTTGTTGAGTTTAATTATCTTATTTAGAAATAAAAAGCAAATAAATTCCTTAAACCTAAAGTTAGATTAAAAAAGCAATGGACATTATCAACAATTTTGTAAAGGCAAATTTTAAGGGTAAAAGCGTAATGGAAATTGGGTTTTTGGTAACCATATTCTTAGTGGTCTTCACATTACCTTTTGATACTCGGATAACAAATTTTTTAGCAATAGTTTTAACAATTTTTTCAATAATAAATGCAAAAAACTTTGTTAAGTTATCCAAAGAAACTAAAATATTTATTATCCTTTCAGTAACTTATTTCTGTCTCTATCTTATTGGACTTATTTATACTAGCTCGTTAAACGAAGGAATAAAGTTAATTGAAACTAAGCTTGGAATATTACTATTTCTTTTTGTATTCACCTTATGTTACAAAAACCAAAAACAAACATTTCATTCCTTGTTGCAAATTTATATCATAGGCACATCAATAGTTCTTGTTGTTTGTGTAATTAGTGCATTTTGGAGCAATTACCTCTTTAATAATTTAGAAGAACTAAAAACATCTTATTTCAGTAATCATAGACTAGGTGCAGTTTTTGGATTACATGCTTCATATATTTCTTTGCATATAATATTGTCCATTTTTAGTGCAATGTGGTTGTCCTTATATGAAAAAGTTTTACAGCAAAAACATGCCCTTATTTTAACTTTTGTCTTTTCATTATTTTTGCTACTTTTTTCTGCAAGAATGGAGATTATTTCGTTTTTAATTTTGTCAGCATGCACAGGGATTTTCTATATAGTCAAAGGCTATGTAAGCAAAAAATGGGTTACACTAACCATTCTAATATTGGGAATTTCAAGTATTTTTTTACTTTCAAATTCTTATTTTTCAGATCGTTTTAAACAAGTTTTTACCATCGATACTAATTCATTAATAGGTACTTCAAATGAAAATGGCGTTACACAAAGAGTTTTTATTTGGAAAAAAGCAATAAATCTGATAAAAGAAAAACCTTTAATTGGTTATGGACTGGGAGATGGACAAAAAGAATTAACTAAGATTTACGATTTACAAATACAAAATACTGACTCTTCCGAAGTGGCAATAATTACTGCATTAAATGGTTTTAAAAAAGTGAATTTCAATGCCCATTGCCAGTACCTAGAAGTTACTTTATCTCTTGGATTTATCGGACTTCTGTCATTACTTTCTTTATTTTTCTATCCTTTTTATTTGGCTTGGACTAAAAAAGAACCTTTTTATATGTTGTTTATCGTGTTTTTTGCCATGTGCTGCCTAACAGAAAGCATGTTAAATCGGCAAAGCGGGGTGTTTTTCTTTTCAATTTTCAATAGTTTATTCTTTGTTTATTTTATTAATAAATCCAAGGATTAAAACTAAAATACAATTTATAAGTAACTATTAATTCACTTTTTTAATTATGCTTTCTCAATAAAAGTAATATTTATGAAAATGTTATTCTATTTTTGCAAAACCAAACAAATTTAATTAATACTTAAATTATGAATACAAAAAATGAGGAATTAGACCTGATTCAAGTTATAGCAAAGCTTTACCGACTAATTGTAAAACGATTTACTCTTGTAATTTTGTGTTTTTCAATATCAGTTGGTTTAGCCATTTCAACTTATTTTTTTTCAGAAAAGGTATATCAAAGCGAAATGGTGGCCTCAACCACATTGTTAGGGAATATTAAAGCAAGTAACTTAATCTTAACTTTGAACTCCTTAATAAGCAATAAAAATCATGCTAAACTATCTGCGCTTTTAAATATTTCTGAGGAAGATACACAAGTGCTTAGAGAAATTAAGCCAAATGTTATCCTTTCCACAAATGATAATTTCAGACAGGAATTAACGACTGATGTTACGGCATTTTCAGTAGAAGTCTATGTTACTGACCCTTTAGTTTACGACACTTTAGAAAAAGGTATTAAATTTTATTTGCAAAATACAGAGTTTGTAAAAATTAGATCGCAAATAAGAAGAAATTATTACGATTCTTTAACTCTCCAAATAGAAAATGAAATCCAGGATCTACAAAACGGTAAAAAGGAAATATTGAAAGTAATTAATCAAAATAATACTGGCACATTAATTTTTTCACCAAGTGAAATTGCGGAGAAAATAATCGACTTATACAAGCAAAAATTAGATATTCGTAAGCAAATTATATTGCATGATGAAATTCAAATTGTAAAAAGCTTTACATATTTCTCAAACCCAGACGAACCTAAATTAATTAAACTAATGTTTATTGGACTATTAGCCGGTGCAATTTTTAGTCTATTGTTAATATTAATAGTGGAATTCAAAAACTACTTAAAATCAAACTAAATTATATAAGCTTAAACTCATTTTCAAAACTTGGCAGGACACTATTCAAAATATATAAAATTAATATACGGCTTAGGCGATATCATAATATTGAACTTTTCAATATTGATATCCTTTCTTTTTGTATATTCTAGTTTTGATTATTTTGTTCAGAATCATTACGTTTCTCTTCTCCTTTATTCTAATATCACATGGTTTATCGCAGCCAATATGCTTAGAACATACAATATTTATCGAGTAACCAACAGTACGAAACTAATTGGTGATGCTTTAAAACTTGTCTGTTTTCACCTTTTGTTTGTAGGTACATTTATAGGCTTCTCTAAGTACTACTACTTCTCTCGAAGTTTTCTTTTGTTTAGCTATGGCTTCACTGCTTTTGGCGTGTCGGCTTGGAGATTAACAACCTATTCATTATTAAAAGCATATCGTCAAAGTGGATTTAACTATAGGAATGTTATAATAATTGGACTTGGAGAAGCGGGTAAAGAACTTGCGGAATTTTTATCTAATAACAATCAATTTGGTTACCGATTCAAGGGCTTTTTTGATGACCAAGAAAAAGGTGATAAAGTGTTAGGGAAACTTGAAGACGTTGAAAATTTTTGTTCAACTAACAAAGTGGATGAAATTTACTGCTCCATTTCTCAGCTAAGTCACGATTCAGTAAGCAACTTAGTCGAATTTGCCGACAACAACCTTATTCGAATTAAAATGATACCAGAATCAAAAGGGTTTCATTACAAAAAAATAGGAATCGATTTTTACGATCATATTCCTATTTTAGTGCTTCGCTCATTACCTCTTGATGATGTTATTAATCAATTAATAAAGAGAATATTTGATATTGCATTTAGCCTTTTGGTTATTTCCACTCTACTTTGGTGGCTACTCCCAATATTAGCTATAGTTATTAAGTTAAATTCTAAGGGACCTGTGTTTTTTAAGCAACTACGTTCTGGAATTAATAACAATTCTTTTTGGTGTTATAAACTAAGAAGCATGAGCGTGAATAAAGATGCAAACAAGCAACAAGCTAAGGTGGGTGATCTAAGAGTAACTAAAGTCGGGGCCTTTTTACGTAAAACTAGTTTAGACGAGCTACCACAATTTTTTAATGTGCTAATTGGAAACATGTCGGTTGTAGGCCCAAGGCCTCATATGATTGCTCATACTGAAGAGTATTCACAAATTATTGATAAGTATATGGTAAGGCATTTTGTTAAACCTGGAATCACAGGTCTTTCACAAGTAAAAGGCTACCGAGGCGGCACAGATGACACCATTGATATGAGAAATAGAATTAAAGTTGATATCTTCTATTTAGAAAATTGGTCGTTTTTATTAGACCTTAGAATAATAGTAAATACAGTTTTAAACGTTTTTAAAACTGAAGAAAATGCCTACTAATAAATCTTAGAGGCAATAGCTTTTATAGTTTCACTCCGACTCATAGTGTAAAAGTGTAATAACGGCGCTCCAAAATCCATTAGTTCTTTACATTGCTGAATACCCCATTCAATACCTACTTGAGTTACTTCGGCATTGGTTTTACATTTATTCGCAGCTTCATATAAATCATCTGGTATATCAATATTAAACACTTTTGGCAATAGAGTTAAATGTCCTTTTGTAGTAAGTGGTTTCAAACCAGGTATTATTGGTACTTCTATTCCAAATTCACGACATTCCTTCACAAAATCAAAGAAACGTTGGTTGTCAAAAAACATTTGAGTTACAATAAACTCAGCTCCCAAATCTACTTTTTGTTTCAAAAATTTTAAATCACTGTGCATGTTAGGCGCTTCATTGTGCTTTTCTGGATAACCAGCTACACCAGCACAAAATTGAGTCTTACTGCCATGTTGAAGCTCTTCATCTAAATACTTTCCAGCATTCATTTCCATTACCTGTTGCAACAACTCGCCGGCATAATTATGTCCATTTGGTTCTGGAATAAACTTTCCTCCATCCATTTTTCTAGGATCTCCGCGTAGAACCAATACATTATCAATTCCTAAGAAATCAAGATCTATTAATGCATTTTCAGTTTCTTCTTTGCTAAATCCGCCACAAATAATATGCGGTACTGCATCAACATGGTACTTATTCATGATTGCTGCACAAATACCAACAGTTCCTGGACGCTTACGGTAACTCACCTTCTCTAGAAGTCCATTTTCACGAGTTTTAAGAATGTATTCTTCTCTATGGTAAGTAACATCAACAAAAGGCGGATTAAATTCCATTAAGGGGTCTATAACATCAAAAATATCCTTAACCGATTTTCCCTTAACCGGTGGTATTATTTCGAATGAAAAAAGCGTCTTTCCTTTGTTCTTATTTAAATGATCAATAATCTTCATGCTATTTTGTATATCCTAAGTTTGGAGCAAGCCATCTCTCGGCTTCCTTACGTGTCATTTCTTTTCGTTTTGCATAACTCTCCAATTGGTCTTTCCCAATTTTCCCTACAGTAAAGTATTTACTATCGGGGTGAGCAAAATAAAAACCACTTACTGCAGCAGTTGGAGTCATTGCAAAATTCTCTGTTAATTCAATTCCTGTACTGGCAGTTGCATCCAATACAGTAAATATTTTGCCCTTTTCTGTATGCTCGGGACATGCCGCGTAACCTGGTGCCGGTCTAATGCCTCTAAATTTTTCTTTAATTAGCTCTTCCTTGGTTAGCGATTCGTCTTGCTGGTATCCCCAAAGTTCTTTCCGCACTTTTTCATGCATCAATTCGGCAAATGATTCGGCTAATCTATCTGCTAAAGCTTTTACCATAATTGAATTATAATCATCATGGTCGGCTTCAAACGTTTTTACCAAGTCATCTACTCCTATACCTGTTGTTACAGCAAAGAGCCCAATGTAATCAGTTAATCCGCTATCGTGTGGCGCAATGAAATCTGCTAATGAAATATTTGGAGTTCCTGGCGTTAGACTTTGTTGCTGGCGAAGCATCGAAAAAGTAGTTATAATTTCCGTTTTCGATTCATCTTTGTAAACAATCACATCATCACCAAAGCTATTAGCTGGGTAAATTCCAATCACTCCATTCGCTTTAAGCGATTTATTAGAAATTAACTTCTTTAAGAGCTCTTGAGCGTCGTTAAATACTTTTTTAGCTTCATTTCCATAATTTGGATGGGAAAATATTCTTGGGTATATGCCTTTTAGTTCCCATGTATGGAAAAAAGGTGTCCAGTCAATGTATTCAGCAATTTCCTCTATTGAATAGTCTTCAAAAACAACATTACCTAAAGTCTTTGGCTTGGAAATAGGATCCTGTTTTAAATCCCATTTTTTACGATTCGAATAAGCTTGGTCGTAACTAATTAATTTAACTTTTTTCCCTTTGTGGTGGGTATCTCGTAGATTTTTATACTCCACTTTAATTGCATCCACAAAAGCACTTTTTTGACTTTTGCTCAATAAGCTTCCAGCAACTGTTACACTTCTAGAAGCATCGTGAACATGAATTGTTGGACCTTTGGTATAAGCTGGTGCAATTTTAACGGCGGCATGAATTTTTGAAGTGGTTGCCCCTCCAATCATTAATGGAATAGTGAAATCCAATCTGTCCATTTCCTCTGCAACAAAAATCATTTCATCCAGACTTGGGGTAATTAATCCGCTAAGTCCAATAATATCCACTTCGTGTTTTTTAGCCTCTTCAAGAATCTTAGTGGCTGAAACCATTACTCCCAAATCTATAATTTCGTAGTTGTTACATGCTAATACCACTCCAACAATATTCTTTCCAATATCATGAACATCGCCTTTAACTGTCGCCATTAAAATTTTACCTTGTTTTGAACTTTCTGCATCTTTATCATCCTCCATATAAGGCAGTAAATGAGCAACGGCTTTTTTCATAACTCGTGCACTTTTTACAACCTGAGGTAAAAACATTTTACCGGAACCAAATAAATCACCTACTACGTTCATGCCGTCCATTAAGGCACCTTCAATTACATCTAAAGGTTTTTTAGAAGCTAATCTTGCTTCTTCGGTGTCCTCATCAATAAATTCAACTAAACCCTTTACTAGCGAATGGCTTAATCTTTTGCTTACTGGGAGTTTTCTCCATTCTAAGTCAGTTACTTGAACTTTTCCACCCTTGTCTTTTATAGACTCTGCAAAATTAACTAGTCGTTCAGTTGCGTCATCCCGTCTATTTAAAATTACATCCTCAACCAATTCAAGCAAATCTTTTGGAATATCTGCATACACCTCTAGCATTCCGGCATTCACAATACCCATATCTAAACCTGCTCTAATTGCATGGTATAGAAAAGCAGAATGCATTGCTTCTCGTACTTTGTCGTTGCCTCTAAATGAAAAACTAATGTTACTAACTCCACCACTCACTTTTGCTCCAGGTAAATTTTCTTTAATCCACATGGTAGCGTTAATGAAATCAACTGCATAGTTATTATGCTCGTCCATTCCTGTAGCAACGGTTAGGATATTTGGATCAAAAATGATGTCTTCGGGTTGAAACCCAACAACATTCACCAATATTTTATAAGCTCTTGCACAAATCTCAGTTTTTCGCTTTAATGTATCGGCTTGACCCTTTTCATCAAATGCCATTACTACAACACTTGCACCATAACTTCTTACTTTCTTTGCATGGTGTATGAAAACTTCTTCTCCTTCTTTTAGGCTAATAGAGTTTACTATTGATTTCCCTTGTAGGCATTGTAATCCAGCTTCAATAACACTCCACTTACTAGAATCTACCATGATAGGTAGTTTAGCAATATCTGGTTCACTTTGAATTAGGTTTAAGAAGCGAACCATCATTTCTTCTGAGTCAATCATTCCTTCATCTAAATTCACATCTAAAATTTGCGCTCCACCGTCAACTTGATGCTTTGCTACTTCAAGTGCTTCATCAAGCCTGTCTTCCTTTATTAAACGAGCAAACTTTTTAGATCCTGTTACATTAGTACGCTCTCCAATATTTACAAAGTTGCTATCCTCTCTCATCGATACAGACTCGAGTCCGCTGAAAGTTGTATAATTTTTAAGTGTAGGGATTTTACGTGGTGTACTTTGTGCCGCAGCTTCGGCAATTGCTCTAATATGTGCTGGAGTAGTTCCACAACATCCACCAACAATGTTTACAAAGTTATTATCTAGAAAATCCTTTATTTGAGCGCACATTAACTCAGGAGTCTCATCATACTCACCAAATTCATTAGGTAAGCCTGCATTTGGGTATGCACTAATAAAAGTCTCACTTTTCTGTGAAAGCTCATGCAAATAAGGACGCATATCCTTCGCGCCAAGCGCACAATTTAAACCAATACTAATTGGGTTAGCATGTTTTACAGAAGTTAGAAACGCCTCCACAGTTTGTCCACTTAAGGTCCTTCCACTAGCATCGGTTATTGTTCCTGAAATAAAAATTGGAAGCTTCTCTCCTTTTTCAACAAACAATTCATCTAAGGCAAAAAGTGCTGCTTTAGCGTTTAATGTATCAAAAATGGTTTCAACTAAAAATCCATCAACTTTTCCATCCCAAAGTCCTAAACTTTGATCGTAATAAGCGTCAACAAGGTTTTTAAAAGTAACTGCTCTATAACCTGGGTCGTTAACATCAGGACTTAAAGAAGCTGTTTTACTAGTTGGACCTATAGCTCCTAAGACAAAACGAGGTTTTGCAGGATTCTCTTTAGTTAAAATATTAGCAGCAGTTTTCGCAATTTCCGCTGAAGCTTTATTTAATTCATACGAAAGCGATTCTAGATGATAGTCCGATAAAGAAAGAGCATTTGAATTAAAGGTATTGGTTTCAATGATATCAGATCCAGCCCTCAAATACTCCTCATGTATTTCTTGAATTATATGAGGTTGTGTGATTGATAAAAGATCGTTATTCCCCTTTAAATCATGAGGAAAGTCCTTAAATCGTTCACCACGAAAATCTTTTTCCTGTAATTTATGTTGTTGAATCATTGTGCCCATAGCACCATCCAACACCATTATGCGTTCATGCAAAATGTCTTCAAAAGTCATCTGACTATAATTTTATTCCATAAATAGCTGCTTATCAGCACAAGATCCGCATGGATCTTACTTATCTTTACAGACAAAGTCTGTTAGAATTTAGCACCTTGTTGGCACAGGTTGCTAAGGTTTTATCGGGTCTAATCCCTACACCTTTCCTTATAAGCTATTCAAAGGTAACACTTAGATTGACTTTCTAAAACTAGAATCAAAAAAACACTTGTATTTTAGTTCTCACCTTTTTTAAAATTAAGACAGAACTTAACATTCAGTTAACATTAGAACATCACTTTTGCTGATGAAATAAATAAGATAAAATGAAGTTAGTACAAATCGTATTATTAGTTGCCGCAACATTCATCGTTCAAGCTTGTGGTGGAACTGCTGAAGAAAAGAAAGAAGCAGCTTCAAAAAGCATTACCATTAAAGGTAGTGATACAGTACTTCCTTTAGCTCAAAAAACTGCTGAAGAATTCATGAAGGCATATCCTGAGTTTTCAATTACAGTTGTAGGTGGTGGATCTGGTGTTGGAATCTCTGCATTTAAACAAGGAAACACCGATATCGCTATGGCTTCAAGAGCTATAAAATTAGGTGAGAAAGTTGATTTAGAGGAGAGCGGAAAACTTTTTACCGAAAAAATCATAGCGTATGATGCATTGGCAATAGTTGTACATCCAGAAAATAAGATTGACAACTTAACAAGAGAGCAATTAGAAGGTATTTTCACTGGAAAAACCAAAAACTGGAAAGAGGTTGGCGGAGATGATATGGAAATCCTTTGCTACTCACGTGAATCTAGTTCAGGTACTCATGACTTCTTTAAAAAAGCAGTTAATGATAAAAAAGAATTCGGTCCTGAAATACTTTTAATGCCTGCAACTGGAGCAATTGTACAATCAGTTTCTCAAACAAAAGGTGCTATTGGCTATATTGGTTTTGCGTATATGAATAAAAATGTAAAAGCTATAGGTGTTTCTTACGATCAGGGTGTAACATTTATTGAGCCAAGCTTAGAAAATGCGAGTACTGGTCTTTATCCTATTACTAGACCTCTTTTCTATTACTTTTTAAACGATTCTGAGGAAAAAGTAAAACCTTTTATTGACTTCTCTTTATCAGAAGCTGGTAATACAGTAGTTAAAGAAATTGGTTACTTGCCTGTAAGTTCACAGGCAAATTGAAATACTCGGTTAGAAGAATAAAAGAATTAATAATAAAGTCAATTATGACTTTAAGTGGAGCTGTTAGCAGCATCACTGTAATCCTTATTATTATTTTTTTATTTAAAGAGGGTTTTGGTTTAATCAATGGTTCTCCAGTCGAAGAAGGGTATACTGTTTTCGTTTCTGAACTAAATCCAGTTAAAGAACTTTCAGCAAATGATTTAAAAGACATTTACGAAGGGGACAAAACAAATTGGGATGAGTTTGGCGGTGATGAAGGTACTATCCAAATTTTAGAGTTAAATGTTTTAACCGACATATACCCAGAAGATACTTTTGGAGAATCTCTCGAGAATTTACCAATGCTTATACAATCTTATGTTAGTGAACATCCCCATGTTTTAGGGGTGTTTCCTAGCAAATATATTCCAACAGATATTGCTCAAATTAAAATCTCTAATATTAGTCTTATGGACTTTCTTGGAGGTAAGTATTGGTATCCTACAGCTAAACCAGCTGGAATATTTGGAATCTTGCCCATAATTTTAGGAACCCTATGGGTAACCTTGGGTTCTATAATTTTTGCCTTGCCAATTGGAATTGCAAGCGCCATTTATCTTGCAGAAGTCGCAAAACCAAATATGCTGCGCTTTTTAAAACCTACTATTGAGCTATTAGCTGGAATACCATCTGTAGTTTTTGGTTTTTTTGGGTTAGTGGTAATCGTTCCAATGATACAAAAAGTGTTTTTCCTTTCAGTAGGTGAAACTGCCTTAGCAGGAAGTATCTTGTTGGGAATAATTGCATTACCAACTATTATTACGCTTTCAGAAGATGCAATTCGATCAGTTCCTAAATCAATGAAAATGGGTAGCCTTGCACTTGGAGCAACTAGATGGCAAACAATAACTAGAGTTTCATTACCCTATGCAATGTCTGGAGTAACTTCTGCCTGTATTTTGGGTGTTGGAAGAGCAATTGGTGAAACAATGGCAGTTTTAATGGTAACGGGAAATGCCGCAAGAATACCCACTACATTTTTGCAGCCAGTTAGAACCATACCCGCCACAATAGCAGCAGAATTGGGTGAAGCTCCAATTGGTGGAACTCATTACAAATCATTATTTGTTTTAGGATGTATCTTATTCATTATAACTTTCGTAATCAACCTTGTTGTTGAACTAATTACATCAAAACAACAATTGAAGAAAAACTAATGACTGGTAAGCAAAATAAAACAATGCGCTGGTCAATTTCCAGAAGAAAGAAATCGACAGAATTCTTTGCTTTCCTTACTTTGAAAGTTATAACCTTTTTAGTTTGTTTAATTCTACTTTCAATTCTAGCATTTATTTTTACCAGAGGAATAGGAGTTATTAGTTGGGAGTTCATTTTTGGCTATCCAAAAAACGGAATGACCGAAGGAGGAATCTTTCCTGCCATTGTTGGAACTTTTTGTTTAGTAATTGGGAGTATGATCTTTGCCTTTCCCGTAGGTGTATTGTCAGGTATTTATATGAACGAATATCTTAAAGACAGTCTTTTAAAACGAATTATGAGAACGATGACCAACAATCTTGCTGGTATTCCTTCAATTGTTTTTGGTTTATTTGGAATGGCAGTTTTTGTAAACAAATTGAATTTTGGAGATTCAATTTTAGCAGGTTCATTAACTCTAGGTATTTTGGTTCTTCCCATAGTAATTCGAACTACAGAAGAGTCTTTAAAATCGGTAGACAAAATATACCGTCATGCTAGTTTTGGATTAGGAGCTTCGAAATGGCAAACCATACAACGGGTAACTTTGCCAATGGCATTTCCTAATATTATAACTGGGTTGATTATTTCGGTAGGACGAGTAGCTGGAGAAACAGCACCTATTCTATTCACCGTAGCCGCCTATTTTTTACCAAAACTTCCAAATTCAATGTTTGATCAAGTAATGGCATTACCTTACCACTTATATGTAATTTCAACAAGCGGAACGGATATTGAAGCATCACGCCCAATGGCGTATGGAACGGCTTTAGTTTTGATATTTATTATTTTAGTAGTTAACCTCCTTGCCGGTTGGTTAAGAAAATATTTTGGCGATAAAGTGCGAATAAACTCTTAGGACACAATGCATAAATTAGAAGCAAAAAATGTAAACCTTTTTTACGGTGAAAAACAAGCCTTACGAGACATTAGTATGGGTATTGAAAAGAACACCGTAACAGCCCTTATTGGCCCTTCAGGTTGTGGTAAATCCACCTTTTTACGTTGTTTTAATAGAATGAATGACCTTATTGACAATGTTAAAATTGAAGGTACTTTTGAAATTGATGGTCGTAATATTTATTCAAGTAAAATAAACATTGACGAACACCGTAAAAAAGTGGGAATGGTCTTTCAAAAACCTAACCCTTTCCCAAAGTCAATTTTTGAAAATGTAGCCTTTGGATTAAGGGTTAACGGTATAGGTCATAAAAAATTCATCAATGAAATGGTTGAAAAATCATTGATTCAAGCAGCCCTATGGGATGAAGTGAAAGATGATTTGAAAAAGTCGGCAATGGAATTAAGTGGTGGACAGCAACAACGTTTGTGCATTGCACGAGCACTTGCAGTGGAGCCAACTATTTTATTAATGGATGAGCCTGCATCGGCGTTAGACCCTCTTTCAACTGCCAAAATAGAGGACCTAATTTATAAGCTAAAAGAACAGTACACCATTTTAATTGTAACGCATAATATGCAGCAAGCAGCAAGGGTGAGTGACAGTACTGCATTCTTTTATTTAGGAGAACTTATTGAATACGATAAAACGGCAAAGATTTTTACGAATCCAACTCTTGAAAGAACTCAAAACTACATCACTGGTAGATTTGGTTGATTTCTAAAATATTTTAACTATCAGTATCTTTACTTGTTAATAGCATCAAAAACGTAATTTATGTCAATTTCGAAAACACATTTAGAATCAGAGCTTTCTAATTTAAAAAATAGCACTATAGAAATGGCTAGGCTTGCAAAAAAGCAAATTGTCAAGTCGGTAGAAGCTTTATTCAAATTTGATAAAAACCTAGCTCGAGAAGTTCGTGTTAAAGAAAAAAGATTGAATGCTTTAGAGCTGAAAATTGATCGTGAGTGTGAAAATATTTTAGCCCTTTATAATCCAGTTGCAACTGATTTACGCTTTGTGTTTTCAACGCTACGAATTAATTCAAATATTGAGCGTATTGGCGATAATGCCGAAGGGTTGTCAAAAGTGGTATTAAATGCCAAAAGTGAATTTGACAAAGATCTCTTAAAGAAAGTTGGAGTTAAAGAAATGGCTGATACTTGTATCGAAATGATTGATATGATTTGCGAGTCTTTCCAAAATGAAGACAGTGATGTAGCTCGAAAAATGTTTGAGATGGATGTTATTCTTAATGAACGCAATGATGCTGTTTCGGAAATAATTGTAGATTATCTTCAAAAAGAAACATCAAAAGAAGAGGCTTTAAACGCTTTAGCTATATTACATGTGGTTAGAAAATTAGAACGTGTAGGTGATTGTGTAACAAACATCGCTGAGGAAATCATCTTCCACCTAGAAGCAGAAGTTCTTAAACACCATAATCTGCTTAAAAAGATAACAGAATAATATACTATTAGATTCTTATTGTTAATCTAAGGTTTATCCTTCTTGAGGTTAGGAAATTTGGCACGGCATAACGTGTATTATTTACATCCGTTATCCATAAATGGGATATAGTATTTGAAATTCCTAATAAATTAAATATTTCGGCTCTAATTACTACGGATTTTACGTTTTTTAATGGAGACTTAGATCTTTTTAAATCTTTTCCATAAAACTCCTTAGAGAATCCAATGTCCACTCTTTTATAAGAAGGTATTCTTAGAGTATCTCTGAAACGCTCAAAGTCTGGTGGCCCAAATGGTAGTCCCGAGCCAAATACTCCATTTAAATGCACTTTAAAAGATGGATTATTCGGCAATTCATCTTGAAAAAACACCGAAACGTTTACACGTTGATCTGTTGGCCTTGGAATGTAACCTGGCTCAAAACGCTGAGTATCTACGATCGAACTTGAATTCGTCCCGAAAGGATTCACTCGTTCCCCATCTTCATCGTAATACTCAAAATACTCATCGCCAATAATATCTTCCTTGGTTTCTAAAACAGAAACACTGAACCAACTTTCTAGATCATTTATAAATTGACCATTTAAACGTAAGTCAACACCTTTCGCATACCCTACACCACTGTTATTAGCATAATAGCGTATTCTAACATTGTCAATTTCATACGGAATGATATCCGTTAATTCTTTATAGTAAACCTCTCCAACAAGCTTAAAAGGCCTTCCACTTAACATTCTAAAGTTATAATCAGCTGCTAAAACGTAATGGGTGGATTTTTGAGCCTTAAGCGAAGTATTTAAGACTCCATTAAAGTCACGAAGTTCTCTATAAAAAGGTGGCTGGGCATACTTGCCGTAAGAAGCTCTAAAAAGCACATCTTTTTCCCAATCTGGTTTAAATGCTAAAGTAAATCTGGGACTAATAATTAACTCCTCATTTAAATCCCAATAGGAAGCTCTCACTCCGCCGGTAATATTGACAAATTCATTAAAGTCGTACCTATCTTGAACAAAAGCGTTAAATCTATGGGTGTTTAAATTGGCATTCGTGCGATTTACTTGTTGCAGTTCAATAGTACTTGGATTTCCTTGAGGCACTGAAAACCCAGCTGAATCCACAAAAGTCCATTCGCTCAACTCATCTTTAATAAACTCCTGTTGAACCTTAGCTCCCCATTTTAGTGTGTTATTACCTAAAAACAAATCTCCCTTGTGACTAAAATTTACAACAGTAACATCTAGGTAGTTTCGAGCGTGATTCAAATAACGCCCTATACCCCTATTTGCTTTAACCTGTCCGAAAGTTTCTTTACTAAAGTCCCCTTCAATTTCATCAAAAATATAGGAACCTTCTACATCAAAAGTTTCTGTTTCTACAGATGAATAAGCAGAAAGAATGTGTTTAATTTGAAGCTTGTTGTTTGGTCTACTTGTAAGGATAAGTGCTCCTGTTCCAGTTTGAAATTCATTTATCTCTTGACCTTCAAAGAATATTAACAAGCGAAGTACTTCATTAAATGTCCCAAAAACAGTTTCTCGAGTTTCAGGTATGAAATTATAGCGATTAAGTGAGTAATGACCCAACAAACTAAGTTTGGTGTTTTGATTTAAGGCGTAGTTAAGATAAACTTGACCATCAGCATAAACAGGTTTATAATCGCCTTGAGTGTTTAATGAGTTTAAGATATATTGATTTGATTGTCTTCTTAACCCTACTAAGTAAGTAAACTTCTTATTCTTTGAGATTCCTTCCACATTTAGAGCACCACCTAGTAAACTTCCGGAGGCACTTACCCCAAATTCCGTTGGGTTTTTATAAGTAATATCTAAAACTGAAGACAGTTTATCTCCATATTTCGCTTCAAAACCTCCAGCTGAAAACTTGATATCACCGACCATTTCTGAATTAATAAAACTCAAACCTTCTTGTTGACCAGAGCGCACAAGATAAGGACGATAAATTTCAACATCATTTACATAAATAAGGTTTTCATCGTAGTTGCCACCACGTACAGAGTATTGCGAGCTTAATTCATTGTTGGACGAAACTCCAGGTAATGTTTTTATAATCGCTTCAAAACTTCCAGAGGGAGAGGTGAATTCTGAGATTAATTTTGGGTCGATTTTAGTTATATTTTCGGAACGTTCTGTTTCATCAAAAATAGTAACACTTGGAATGTTGATGCTTGTTTCTTTAATTGTTTGGTCTACCTTTTTACGTTCGCCGGTACCAATATTTATAAATTGATCTTTGGTTTCGTAACCTATAAAACTAAAAACAACATTTATTAATGTATCAGCCGGTACCAGTAATTCGTAGAAACCTTTTTCATTTGTTGCCGTACCTCCAGCCAAGCCTCGTATTGCTACATTTGCAGCTTCAACTGGCTTGCCATTATCATCCTTTACGACCCCATAAATTTTCCCATATTTTTGAGAAAAAGTAAGGAGAGTTACAGTGATGAATAAGAAACTGAAAAAGTATTTTAACATTAATGATTTCCTAACGCTTAAGTTGTGCTTAAGGTATCTTTTGAGGCATTTTTTAGCTCAATTATAGTGTTTTCTGGGTTTTCTGAAGCAAAAACTGAGCTTCCTGCTACTAAAACATCGGCTCCGCAGGCTAGTAATTTGGATGCGTTGTTAGTTCCAACTCCACCATCTATTTCAATAATTGCTTTTGAATTTGAATCAGCAATAAGCTCTTTTAATTGCCTTACTTTTCGATAGGTATTCTCAATAAATTTTTGTCCACCAAAACCAGGGTTTACACTCATCAAGCACACTAAATCTACATCAGCAATTATGTCTTCTAAAGTTGAGATTGGTGAATGCGGATTTAATGCCACTCCTGCCTTCATACCTTCGTGCTTAATTGCTTGAACAGTTCTGTGAAGGTGATTACAGACTTCAATATGCACGGTTAAAATATCTGCTCCTACTTCGGCAAAAGCTTTGATATATTGATCAGGATTCACAATCATTAAATGAACATCCAAGGTTTTTTTTGAGTGCTTGGCAATAGCTTTTACCACAGGGAATCCAAAGGAAATGTTTGGAACAAACACACCATCCATAATATCTAAGTGAAACCAGTCAGCTTCACTTTTATTTACCATTTCAACATCTCGTTGAAGGTTAGCAAAGTCTGCGGCTAAAATTGATGGGGCTATTATGTGCGACATGGTGGTTTGTTTTTTTTCAAATATAATGGTTCTCAGCAAGAATCATTAGCCAATCTTCTTCTTAACAATAAATTGGTAATCTTAAGTGTTCAGGAGTAACACTTGAGACTTTTATTTGGCAGTTTGTAACTGCCTAAAATTATAATTTAAAATTTAGGCAAAAAAAAGCCATCAGCCTGAGGCTGATGGCTTTCTAAATAGTTTTGGTTTTTACTATCCCTCAGTAGTTTCAGGTTTTGCCATTAACACTTTACGTGATAATTTCATTTTACCCTTCTCAATTGCTAAAAGTTTTACTTTCACTTGATCTCCAACTTTCAAAACAGTTTCTATATCTTCAATTCTGTGATGATCTATTTCTGAGATATGTAACAAACCTTGTTGTCCTGGCATGATTTCAACAAAGGCTCCGTAGGTTTGAATACCTGCAACTTTACCCATGTAAGTTTCACCAACTTCAGGTTTAGAAGAAATAGCATTAATCTTGCTTATTGCAGCTTCAACACCTTCTTTGTTGTTTCCAAAAATTTGAACCCATCCGTAACCATCTCTTTCTTCGATGCTGATGTTTGTTCCTGTATCTGCTTGCATTTCCTGAATGATTTTTCCTCCAGGTCCGATAATTGCACCTATAAATTCAGTGTCAACACGCTTCATAACAATTCTTGGAGCATGTTCTTTCACTTCTTCTCTAGCTTCAGTCATCGTTTTCTTCATCTCGTTTAAGATGTGTAAACGACCTGCACCAGCTTGAGATAAAGCTTCACCTAATACTTCGTAAGAAAGACCATCAATTTTGATGTCCATCTGACAAGCAGTAATACCTTTTTCAGTACCTGTTACTTTAAAATCCATATCACCTAAGTAATCTTCGTCTCCTAAAATATCAGATAATATTGCATACTTTCCAGTTTCTGCATCCGAAATCATACCCATTGCAATACCCGAAACAGGTGAAGTGATCTTCACACCTGCATCCATTAATGCTAAAGCACCAGCACAAACAGTTGCCATAGACGAAGAACCGTTTGATTCTAAAATGTCTGAAACCACTCTAATTGTGTAAGGATTATCTTCTGCCTTAGGTAAAACAGCTTTCAAAGCTCTCATTGCTAAGTTACCGTGACCTACTTCACGTCTACCTGGACCTCTATTTGGTCTTACTTCTCCAGTTGAAAATCCTGGAAAATTGTAATGAAGTATGAATTTGTTGTAACCACTAAACATAGCACCATCAATCATTTGCTCATCAGTTTTAGCACCTAAGGTTACTGAAGTTAATGATTGAGTTTCTCCTCTTGTAAAGATTGCACTTCCGTGTGGTGTTGGTAGGTAACCTACTTCCGACCAGATTGCACGAATTTCATCTGTTTTTCTACCATCTAAACGAATACCCGTATCTAGTACAGCTTGACGGAACATCTTTTTGTTCGTTTTATTTAGATATCTCTTAGCAAGAAACATTGTATGATCATCAACTTCTTCACCTAATGTTTCAATGAATTCTTTTTTAATCTCAGTTACTTTCTCGCTTCTTTCGTGCTTTGAAGAACTTGAAGTTGCTACCGCTTTGAATTTTTCTGCTGTTGCATCAAAAACTTGCTTTTGTAATTCTTCATTCTCATCAACTTTAGCGAAATCTCTAAACGCTTTTTTACCACCGTTTAATTCAGCTAATTTAAGTTGTGCTGCAATTTGAACCTTAATAGCATCGTGACCAATTTTAATTGCCTCTACCATTTCAGCTTCTGAACATTCATGCATTTCACCTTCAACCATTGTTACATCGCTAGCAGTTGCTGCGATAATCATGTCTAAAGTTGCAAGCTCTTTTTGCTCTACCGTTGGGTTCACAATAAATTTACCATCTACTTTACAAACACGCACTTCAGATATTGGACTTAAGAAAGGAATATCTGTTAAGCATAGTGCTGCTGAAGATGCTAATGCTGCTAATGCATCTGGCATTACCGTTTCGTCAGCAGATATTAAAGATAACATTACTTGCGTATCGCAGTAAAAATCGTCTGGAAACATTGGTCTTAATGCTCTATCTACCAAACGGCAAATAAGAATTTCGTAATCTGATAATCTTGATTCTCTTTTTAAGAATCCACCAGGAATTTTACCTGCTGCTGCAAATTTTTCTTGATAATCTACTGATAATGGGAAAAAGTCAGCTCCTGGTCTTGGTACAGGATTACAAACAACAGTTGCTAAAATCATAGCATTTCCCATGCGAACTACAACAGACCCATCTGCTTGTCCGGCTAATTTCCCTGTTTCTAGGGTGATTTCTCTACCATCTCCTAAGTCAAACGAAGTTGAGATAGCGGTTTTTGATACATTCATATTATATATATTGATAAGTAAACCTACAAACCATAGTGCAGGCCGTGTAAAAGGTAATTCCTTTTATGTTTTTAGTTGTCTAGAAACGAAAAAAGCCATCAGCCTGTGGCTGATGGCTTAAAAGTTATCTTCTTAACTTTAATTCCTTGATGATTTCTCTGTATCTCTCAATATCCTTATCCTTAAGATAATTCAATTGTTTTCTACGCTTACCAACAAGATTGGTTAAAGCAGTTTGAGTAGAAAAATCTTTTCTATTCTTTTTCAGATGCTCAGTTAAATGAGCAATTCGGTAAGTAAACATGCCGATGATGGCTTCTTGAGATCCCGTATCGGTTTCCCCTTTTCCAAATTTGGCAAAAAATTCTTTTTTCTTCTCTGCTGGTAAATAATTCTCCACAGTCGTTCGTATTAACGTTAAATTCTTAATTTTTTCGAACTGCAAAGTTAAATAAAATGGTTGATAAAAACACTTTAATACAAGGCTATTTTTTTAATGATGTTTTAATATCTCCATTTATTTCTTTTATTGGTTTTCATAAACCCCCTATTTGTCTATATTACTTATTGTTAGCGTTTATTTATTTGTAATAATTGTTATTCTTGGCAGTAAACTAAAACCTCTAGAATGTTATCCCCATTTTGAAGCATTCTCTTATACTATTTGGGCAAATACAGATTCAAACCTGCTTTTTTCAAAGATTTTGTAACCTCGACAAATAAACTTAGGCCTATTAATAAATCTCCTATTTTAGAAATTTTACTGCTATTATACATGCAGTAAAAACAAGAAATTTATCTTTTTTAAGCACTCCTTCAATTTCATTGTTATACTGTTCAAAACAAAAATCTATTTTTTCGAAGCAAGACGTTCGGAATATTTACCTTTATCGCCATGAGAGTTGGAGTTATTTTCGGTGGTCAATCACGTGAGCGAGAAGTATCATTTGCAGGCGGCAGAACCGTTTACGACAATTTGGACAAAACCATTTTTGAGGCTGTCCCTATTTTTGTAGATAGCTTTGGAAATTTTGTCAAATTAAACTGGCAAAATCTCTACAAAGGTTCTATTCGCGATTTTTACCCACCACTTTCGGCAATGCCTAAAAACGCTGGAGAGTTTCAATTATATTGCGAACACTTAGGTAATCTTTCTAAAAAAGAACAACTAGAAATTACCAAAGAAATTGGCGAACCAATTGCAATTGAAGAGTTAAAAGAACTTATTGATTTTGCATTTCTTGCTCTGCATGGCCCTTTTGGAGAAGATGGATCTATTCAAGGAGTGCTAGAATACTTGAAAATTCCTTATTCCGGTTCCGGACTTTTTGCCTCAAGCTTTGGAATTAGTAAAAGCATTCAGCGTCATTTAATGAACCAAATGGACTACGAAATGCCTAAATTTTGTAGTATTAAACGTGCAGATTGGCTGAATGGTGATAAAAACAGTCATTATAAAAATGCACAAGAGCAAGTTGGTAAAGACCTAGTTGTAAAATCTGCCAATCAAGGCTCTTCCATTGGTGTTTCTATATTAAAAACAGCGTCATTTGCCGAATTTGAAGAGGCTGTTAACCGAAGTTTCTTTATCAAAACCATTAATTTAATATGGTGGAAAGCCTTAACCGACCATGAACGAAACCAACAAATAGTTTTAGAAGCAGACTTTAGAACTGGAATTGGCCTACCTGTTGAAGTAGAAAATGAAATTCTTTATCAACCAATTGAATTACTTTACTATTTAAATAAGAAAGCAAAATCAGGAGCCGTTGAAACAGTTATTTCTAGTTTAGATCAAGAACAAGAAGTTCTAATAGAGTCAATTATTACTGGTAAGGAATTTTCGTGCATTGTTGTTAAAGATGTGGATGGCAAAACCTTGTCACTACCCCCTACTGAAATTGTAAAAGGTTCTGAATTATTTGATTATCGCTCAAAGTATCTTCCAGGAATTAGCCGTAAAGTTACGCCAATTAGAATATCAGACGAAAAAATCAGAGAAATTAGAAAGTCGTGTGAGCATTTATTTACGAGCTTTTTATTTGATGTTTACGCACGAATTGATGGCTTTATCACCGATGATGGTAAAATATTCCTAAACGATCCAAATACAACTTCGGGAATGATGCCCTCAAGTTTTTTCTTTCATCAAGCGGCTGAAATTGGCTTAAATCCATCACAATTTTTAACCTTTATTATCTACGCGTCGTTAAATGCACGTAGTCAGGGGAGTTTTAAGGCAGGTGAAATTCAAACACTTTTTAAAGACTTTAAGGTTAAAATCAAATCTGCTGTAAAAGCAGAAACCAAAAAGCAAAAAATTGCTGTGTTTTTAGGTGGTTACTCCACTGAGCGACACATTAGTGTAGAAAGTGGTAGAAACATCTATGAGAAGTTGGCAAGTAGTGGCAAATATGAGCCTATTCCTATTTTTGTCACTGGAAATTACGACGACCATTCTTTACACATCATTCCGATTAATATTTTACTTAAGGATAACGCAGATGATATCAGTGAAAAGATATCGAACTATAGTAAAAGTGCTGCTTTAGAGGAAATAATTGCGGAAGCGAAAAGTACAATTGACTTTTTTGGAGTTCAGGGCGCCTTGAACAACCCCAAAGAAACCTCTTACGAAGAATTAAAATTTATGGTTGATGGCGCTTTTATTGCTTTACATGGAAGACCAGGGGAAGATGGTCAAGTTCAACGTCAATTAGAAGTTAGAGGAATTCCATACAATGGTTCACGAGAAGGTTCAAGCAAAATTACCATCAACAAATTTGAAGCAAATGAAATTCTTCAAGAAAAAGGTTTTCTAATTCCAAAGCATGAAATTATTCATAAAATTGAGTGGAATACAAACCCAAGAATAGCTACAAATGAACTATTGAAGGAATTTTCTTTCCCATTAGTTGCCAAACCAGCTGATGATGGTTGCAGCTCTGCGGTTAAAAAAATAAACACTAAAGAAGAATTATACGCGTTTGCAGATTTGATATTTAGGGAAAAGGAAGAGTTAATGCCGAAACAGGCAAAAGTTCTGAAATTGAAACTAAAAGAAGAGTTCCCGATGAAGGAATTTTTTGTGATTGAAGAACTGGTACTTAAAGGTGATGCAAAACATTTCTTAGAAATTACGGGTGGACTTTTAACAAAATACAACGGTAGCGATGAAATACAATATGAAATTTTTGAACCAAGTGAAACCTTAACTTCGGGGGACGTTTTATCTCTTGAAGAAAAGTTTTTAGCTGGTGAAGGACAAAACATCACACCAGCTCGATTTTCAAAAGATTTAGAAGAGTCGGTAAAAATTTCAGAATTAGTAAGAAACGATTTACTAGGAGTAGCAAAGGCTTTAGATGTGCAAGGCTATGCTAGAATTGACGCTTTTGTTCGAATTTTTGATGGGCCAAGAGTAGAAACTATTATAATTGAAGTAAATTCACTGCCTGGAATGACTCCAGCAACGTGTATTTTTCATCAAACAGCAATTAATGGATACAAACCATATAACTTTATTGACAAAATTTTAGAGTTTGGTTACGAACGCCAAAAAAGAATATGATTTCAATTTTTAATTTTTTAAAATCTAGACGATTTTTTCTTCATTTAGGGTTACTATCAATTTTATTAGCATTGATGGTTTTAATTTTTATGAAGGCCATAAACATGTACACCAATCATGGTGAGGCAATTGAAGTTCCAGATTTGAGCGGAATGACAACCGAAATGCTGGATGAATACTTACCAGCAAAAAACCTTCGTTATGTGGTAGTAGATTCAGTTTACTCTGCAAATAAAATTAAAGGCGGCGTGTTAGAACAGGATCCTCCAGTAAACTCTTTGGTTAAAAAAGGAAGAAAAATATATGTTACCCTAGTAGCCAAACAAAAACCCACTATTAAATTTCCAAATCTTATAGATAGGACTAAAAGGGAAGCCATGGGCATACTTCAAAGTTATGATATTGGTCTACATAATATAATGTACCGACCTGATATTGGTGAAGACTTAGTTCTTGCAGTAAAATATAAGGATCAGGAGGTAAGCCCAGGCGACAGAATACCTCGCGGAGATAAAGTTACCATAGTTTTAGGTACAGGTTTAGGAAACAATAAAGTTCAAGTGCCAAATTTAACTGGCTTAACTCGCGACGAAGTGAATTTTGTAACCCAATCAACGTATTTAAGCATTGGTGGGGTATTATATGATGAGACTGTACAAGATACTGCAATTGCTTTCGTTTATAAACAAATACCAGCAAGTGGAAGCGATTCCTTAAGCGTTTATTTAAATGCAGGATCAACTATCGATTTGTTTTTTACTCAAGATACAAGTAAAATTAATTCACCGAAAAGCGCGTTTATACCTTAATGAAATTTTTCAACTTACTTAGTTTAATAGTGTTTTTTGGATGCAGTGGAGTGCTTGCCCAAGGAAAAAGTGTGCTTTCACCCTTAAAATCGAACACCTATTTAAAAAATGAACTAAGTACTACCCAATTTAAAAAATCAGCTAAAAAAGCAACCGATACTTTACAAATCCCTTTTTTTGATGATTTTGCAGGATCAAATTCTCCTTTTCCAAACCCTAAGAAATGGGTGGAGAAACAAGCTTTTGTCAATAACAACTTCCCCTTAAATACTATTTCTTACAATGTTGCCACTTTAGAGGGCTTGAATGAATTTGGAGAACCTTATAATTTAAGTGATCCAGATGCTTATGGTCCGGCAGACACCTTAAGTAGTCAATATATAGACTTAAGCTCTTTTGGTAAGTTAGATAGCATCTATTTAAGCTTTTTCTACCAACGTGGTGGATTGGCAGATGGTCCAAATACAGAAGACTCATTAGTAGTTGAATTTGCAATTAATGATAGTACTTGGGTTTCAATGTTAAACCTTAGTGGAGGCCCAAAAACAAGCACCTTTCAGCAACAATTTATTGCGGTTGATGATAGCCTTTTCTTTAGTGAAACTTTTCAGTTTAGATTTAGAAACTATGCTACTTTAAGTGGAAACTTTGATTTATGGCATATAGATTATATTCAATTAGATAAGAATAGAAGTCCTAGTAAAAACGATTTAAAAGACCTAGCAATTGTAGGAGAGCCAACTAAGTTTTTGGACAGTGAATATTCTGTAATTCCTATAACCGAGTACGCTCAAAATTTGGTTGACACGACTTTTATATCCATTAAGAATAACTTTAAAACAGAAATAGTAAACTTCACCTATTTACGGCAGTTAATTTATGCTGGCGACACTGTTTCATCACCTCAAGCAGCTGAA